>JAXJQT010000575.1:0-1398 GCA_036311025.1 Spirochaetota bacterium | reverse complement strand
GTATATTCGTTCCTGTGTTGAATTAATAGAACAGCATTCGGATATAAAGCTTGTATTTGCAAGACAAGGAACATATTTTGAAAAAATAGATAAAGTAGTTTATGACAAAGTCAATGAAAAATTACCGCAAATAATTGACGGAAATAAGTTTTTAATAAATTTCCCAAAAGGTCATACTATTCCACATTTAACATGTCTTTACAGACGACAAGATGCAATAGAGCTTGATTTTTATTCAATTAATATAATCTCAAGCGATTGGGAGTCTATTTTGCGACTTTGTATCAATAACAAAATCGGATTTATAAATCGTCATGTCGGGATTTGGAGACGGCATATCACTAACGAGAGTCGTTCAATCAACGTTAATCGTTTATTGGAAAATTTAAAGTATATAACGTCTGTATCTTCCTTTGCAAGATGCAATACCAATCTTACGGTTCGACAGCTTGCAAAATGGAAAAAAAAGATGTTAATACGTAACCTTATCAGAGAAATAATTACATTACGATTTTTAGATAAAAAGAAGATGAAAGAGTTTCTTTTAAAACTTAAAGATGAATTACCGTATTCATACGATATATTAATTCGTCACCCATATTATTGGGCAGCACGTTTTGTTTGTAGACACAGAGCGTTATGCCGTTTTGTATTTACTTATTTGATAAAACAACCGTCCATTCTTGATGACTTAGAGTTATATTCTTCAAATCCATATTCTTAAAGATTGTTGTATAGTTGATTTAATTTTTCTAAGATTATATCTTTTTCAAAACGTTTTATGTTTGCATAGCCGTTTTTTATCAAACGAGTACGCAGTGCTTTGCTATGTTCTAATGCATTGATTTGACAAGCTAAAAGTGTTGAATTTTTTACAGGGAACAACAACGCATTTCCCCAATTGATGACTTCGTTTAATCCCGGAATATCAGACGCTACGACCGGAACACCGGCGGCTTGGGCTTCTAAAGCCGTAAGCCCAAATGCTTCAGCTCTTGATGGAATAACAAAACAATCTACTCCGGCATAAAATTCACTCATATTAGAAATATATCCAATATATTTTATATTTACCAAAGAATCTGATTTCATTTCTATTATTTTTTCTAATTTCTTTTTATCCGGACCTGTACCGGCTAACAATACTAGTATATTCTTATTTTTAATAGAATCTAATATTTTTATCAAATCGCTCCATCCTTTCCCGGGAACAAGGCGTGCAGCATATCCAACAACAAAAGTTTTATCTTCTATATTGTGTTTTTTTCTAAAAATTAAACGTTGATTTTTTTCATTATCAGCATAGACAATAAAATTATTTAATATTTTTATAATTTTACTATCGATTTTCCCTTTCATAATTAGTTGTTTCTTCACATTGTTAGATAAAGCAATACT
>JAXJQT010000574.1:0-11262 GCA_036311025.1 Spirochaetota bacterium | reverse complement strand
GTCTTGTACCGCGTTTGGCAGTCCCGATTGTGTGAGTTTGGAATTCATTGCTGATTGAACTGTTTCCCGAAAACCATCCGGCTTGTTCGGGGATATCGGTTCCGGGATAAATATGATTCCAGTTAGCCGTGTCTGCCGGGTCGCCGCCTCTGGCTGCAAATTCCCATTCTATTTCCGTCGGTAATCTGTAACCGTTTTTTGTCATATCTAAATCCGGATGGTCACTGACGGCGAGGGTAGAATCTTTTAAAATCTTTCCGTCGGATGTATATACCGGCTCCAGTCCATGTTTTTCACTGTACGCATTACACCAGACGATACAATCTTGCCAGGTAACATTTGAAACCGGTTGATATACCGGACCGTCCGGATTTGGAGCTGCTCCGCCGGGTTTTCGACCGCCTTTAGTTGCCTTGCCGTTGAATTTATAGCCGTTTTTAGTCGCCCATTCTGCAACGGATGTCCACATTTCATAAGGTATTTCATAACGGCTGATGGAATAGTCGGCGACATTTACTTTTCTGCCGTCAACAAAAACGCCTTTCTTACCACTTCCGATTACGTAAGCTCCCGGTACAGGCACCATAAAATGGTCGAGGTCCAACCATTTTGCATAAAGATTCAATTTGGCTGTTGTCGTATAACAAAACGGGTCTTCGTCCAGGTAAATTATTTCGCCGTCGGCAGAAGTTGCCCAGCCGACAAATAAGAATTTTCCGTTGGAAAATGTATTTTTTTTAATCTGTGAGTTTGTTCTTTGATAAATTTCTTGGTTTGACATTTCACCGCTGCCACCGTTGGCGTGAAAAAAAATAGTGGTTTTGTCGTATGTTACGGTAGAAAATAAATCTGTACATGAGACAAGAATACAAAAGATAAAAAATGAACAAACGAGAAAGATTCTTTTGTACATAAAAAACTCCGTCCTTTTATATTGCCGACTAAAAAAAAATTATTTTGTCAGGATAAATTCTACCCTGCGATTTTTCCACCATTCGTCACGCCTTTCTCTCGGAACAATCGGGAACTTTCCGCCTCGTCCGACCGTAGTAATTCTGTCTTTGTCTATTCCGCGTTCTATAAGCATTTTCTTTATAACGTCGGCACGATATTTTGACAGCGGAATCAAAATCCGTCGCTCTTCGGCTTCGGTATTTGAGATATTATTAGCATGACCTTCTACGGATATTTTGTAATCCGGAAACTTTTTCAGTGCAGTAACGATTTTGTTCAGCACTAAACTGTTGCGATTGTTTTCGTCCCAAGTAAGTGTAGCAAAGGTAGCACGATTTGGGTCAAATTTTATTGTTGCCGTAGCAATTTTAATATTTTCTTCATTCCTGATTAAAAAAATGTCAGTAGAAAATTTCCCTTCGCAAGTATCGGTTAGTTTTCGGTAATTAACGGCGTTGAATGTGTAAGTGTAATTACTTGCAGCCTGAATCATTTCTCCGTTTTCGTTGAGCCCGTTCCAGTGAATATATTTCGGAGGATGACCGCGACCTTTAAATGTCATAAAAAGTTGTTTGTATTCATCGAAAATTTTTACTTCCCAATTTTTTACAGGTGAAGTGGAAAAAGTATACAGTCGCAATGTCAACGTGTCGTCTTGACCGTCATTATCCGGAGAAAAAGTTTCGGGGAAGCAGATTGTGTTTATATCCAGAGAACCTTTTTTTAATGCTGCAAATCCGAAGGGATAGACACGCACGCCGCCTTGAATGACCGGCATAAATGTAAGCCCGCCGACATCCGGCATAAAGTAAAGGTCTGTCCCTACATAAGGAACGCCGAAACGTTTATCAAAATAAAAATTAAAATTAACTCCGGTACTGATATAAAAAGCACTTCCGGAAATCTGGTGAAAATCAGTATCGTAATCTCGTTGATAATATTCAGTGTTGATAAATGAAACTCCGCAACCTACGGACGGCGAAAAAGAAAGCCACTGAGGGAATGCCGGAATTATATGCTGACCTATAACTTTTGAAATTTGCCCGCCCAACATCATGTGATTGAAAAAGTTTATCTTGGAATCAAGAGATTCATTCGGAAAATAAAGAGTCGGCCCGCAACGTAAACCAATCAGCCAGCCGTCCCAGTCGTAACCGGTCTCAAGACGTAGTGAAAATCCCATTCCGCTGGCTTGTTTAGGTTTTTCACTTTCAAATATGATTGTCGGTAATGCAGGAGCATTTTCCAAATTGCAATAAATATTTTCTGCATTGGGAATAAAAGTTCCCGGTAAAATATCGCCGAAAACTTTTGCATTAAGTGCGTTTTGCAGAATCAAAAAAATAAAAATGAGAAAATATTTTTTCCGGTAGAGCATAATAATTTTTACTGTTTTATCGGAGCTTTATCAATGAAGATTTTCTTTTACTTGCAGATTCCGAAATAAAATCGGGAAACTTGCTTTCTATTGTCCGTTTCCTCCTTATTTAGCATGTACTTTCTTCATTTCTCGAACGGAAGCAACGATGAGTACACGTTGTGTACGAATGGAGTATTTCCGATAGGAAATACCCGGCGAAAGCAACGAAAACACATAAAAAAAGGAGCGGATGCAATTAGGGCGGGGCAAAAACTTTAGATTGGAAAGTTTAGTTTACTGTATCTTGATTATCCGGCTTAATGAAAATCTTTTAAAAATAAAAAAAATGCTTGAAAGAATAATTTCAAGCATTTTTTTTATTGACAAAGGAAAATGTGTATAGTATATTTAATTTATGCTTGAAAATATATTTACAAGCAGAAAATAAATATTAAACGAGGTGTACAATGTCTTATTCAAAATTTCATTATATTGAACAGGGATTAGAAGAAATTAATTATGATTTTCATGAAAAAAGATTCTCATCACAGGAATTTGCTCTTTGCTATTTAGTACATGCTTGTAAAAAGCAAAATATTAGCTTGGATAAAAAAATATTTGAATTAATAAAAGTAATAGAAAAAAAACAATCAATTAAAGAGTTTTTGAATTATGAATTACGTGATATTGCAAATATTGAATTAAATGCTTTTTCAAAAGTAGATGAAGAAGAATTAGAAAATTATTTAATAAACTTTCAAAAAGAAAAGATTGCTTTTCGTCCAAAAGAATCTTTATTTACTACTTTTACACCTTGGGAAGTAGCAAAGCTTTCATCATTAATTCTCGAACCTAAAGAATCTGATATTGTAGGAGATTTTTGTTTTGGAACCGGTGATTTTTCATTTACGCTTTTAGAGAATTTTGATGTTAAACATTTAGAGGGGTTTGAAAGAAGCTTTGAAAATGAACAAATAGGTGAATTGATTGCTGAAGTGCGAGGATACAATATCTCCTTAGTTGCAACAGATATATTAACTAATTCACCGGAAAAGCAAAAATATTCAAAAATATTTTTTAATTGTCCTTTTGGGCTTACTTTACATGATAAAAGCTCAATTATGAAAGCTTTAAATGAAGATTTTCAAAATAAAGTTAAACGTTTAAGAAGTGAATATATATTTATTCAGCGAGTATTAGACAGTCTGAAACAAGATGGAAAAGCTATAGTTTTTGTTCCTTTAGTTGTTTTATCTTCTAAGGACGGATTTATAGAATATCTTATTTCTAATGGTTATATAAATGCTGTAATACAGTTTGCTCCAAATATTTTAGTAGGAACAAGTATTCCGTTTGCTATGTTAGTTTTAAGTTTTAAGAATGAAAAAGTAAAACTAATTGATGCAAGTGAAATATTTACAAAATCAAGATGGAAAAACTTGTTATCATCTAATGACATAGATGAAATTTCTTTAGCATATTTTGAAGATGAATCTGAATTTACAAAGTATGTTACATATGAAGAAATTAAAAATAATAATTTTGATTTAAGCATACATAATTATTTTTATGAAAAGAAAATAATCTTAAAAGATGTAGATTGTGAATATCGTACTCTATCAGAATTATGTTCAACTGGAATTAGAAGAGGTGTTCAATATAAGTCAGAAGAATTAAATTCGAAATCAACATTATTACCAACAAATAACTTTTATCTTTCAGCAACTTCAATTCAAGATAATATGATAATAGACGAGTTGCCTAATCTATTAGAAATTGAAAATAAGAATCTCACATATTGTCTGGAAGATGGGGATTTGGTGTTAGCAAATATTAATACGACACCATTAAAAGTTGCTTTGGCAAAAGATATTAGAGATAAAAAAATAGTTGTTTCGAGTACTATTTTTATTATTCGATTGAATAAAAATATTGTTTTACCTCTGTATATAAAAATGCTTTTGGAAACAGAAGATTGTCAAAAAATATTCTCTCTATTTAATTCGGGAAGTACATCCATTTCTGCTGAGTTCTTAAATACTTTACAAATTCCTGTTTTACCATTGGAACAACAAGAAAAGATGGTAGCCAAATATTTAGACTATGAGGAAAAAATTAAAACATTGAAATCTGGGATTAAATCTTTGGAATCAGAACAGCGAGAAATTATTTACTCTGTAAGTAAAGGAGGTAATAATGCTGACTGATACAGAAATTGAGATTGTATTATCAAAAATAAAAGAACAAATTTATATAGCAAATAGAACAGGAACTCTCTTTGAGTTATTGAGAGAGTGGCAAATTGAAATACCAAATAGTTCTAATAACATAAATGAAGAAAATAAAGAAAAATTTGTTTCGAATCCTTTTGGTAAAATATTAATTATAGGGGAATCTTCTGTAAAACAAAATCATATATTAGGATTGATAAAAGAATGTTTTGGATTAGATAATAAAGAAGCACTTAAAAAATTTAATCTTAAATTGAATTATGATGATATTTTACATTTTAACTGTGAAAAGATAAATAAGAATTCATATTCTGTTATCTTGGCTGGTCCTATGCCTCACAGTGCTCCGGGAAAATCTGATTCTTCAAGTGTTTTGGCAAATTTAGAAAAAAATGAAAATGGCTCTTATCCTCCTGTTTATAGACTTATGGATTCTAGCGGTCAGTTAAAGATTACGAAGGAAAATATAAAGGAAAAAATAAACGAATTGATAAAAAATGGAGTAGTAAATATATAAATTAAAAGGAATGTTATATTATAATTTTAGATAGTGACGGAATATAACAAAAACAAGTACAAATAAAAAAAGCGAGCTTTTTCAGGCTCGCTTTAATGTTTATCTTGAATTATTCAGTAACTTTTCCGCTTGGAAGAGTTTTCATTTTTTCATCAAGAGTAGCTTTTTGTTCTTCATATCCCGGTTTGTTCAACAAAGCAAACATGTTTTTCTTGTAAGCTTCTACTCCCGGTTGGTCAAACGGATTTACTTCAAGTAAATATCCTGAAATACCGCAAGCTTTTTCAAATACATACAAAAGCTGTCCTAAATAGAACTCGTTCAATTCAGGAATATTGATTTTCATATTAGGAACTTTTCCTTCATAGTGAGCAATCAAAGTACCTTCTTGTGCATATTTGTTGATTTCGTCATAGCTTTTTCCGGCTAAGAATTCCAATCCGTCCAAGTCATCAGGGTCTGAAACTACAGTCAAATCGTTCAATGGTTTTTCGATATTCAAAACTGTTTCGAAAATGAAACGCTGTCCGTCCTGAATCCATTGTCCCATAGAGTGAAGGTCTGTAGTAAAGTCTACTGAAGCAGGGAAAATTCCTTTTCCGTCTTTTCCTTCACTTTCACCGTAAAGCTGTTTCCACCATTCACTTAAATAGTGTAGGCATGGTTCGTAATTAACAAGAATTTCAGTGTGATAATTGTTTTTCAATAAAAGATTTCTTACTGCAGCATAAACTAATGCCGGATTTTTTGTGAAATCTTTTTCTGTTGTATATTGAGATGCATATTCTGCACCTTGTAATAATTTTTTAACATCGATTCCGGCTGCTGCAATCGGCAAAATTCCAACCGGTGTCAATACAGAAAATCTTCCGCCGACATCGTCAGGAATGATAAATGTTCTGTAACCTTCGTTTGTTGCCAATTTACGCAATGCACCTTTTTTTGCATCTGTAGTAGCAATGATTCTTTTGGCTGCTTCAACTTTTCCGTATTTCTTTTCCATAACATTTTTGATGTAACGGAATGCAATGCTTGGTTCTGTTGTTGTTCCTGATTTAGAAATATTGTTTACATAAACGCTGTCTGTAGCTTCGATTTCATCGATAATTGCTTTTAACCAACTTCCGCTGATGTTTTGTCCTGCGAAAAGGATTTTAGGACCGCCTGTTTTGCTTTTTGGCAAAGCATTGTGGAACGGGTGCAAAAGAGCTTCTGTCACAGCTTTTGTACCTAAGTAACTTCCGCCGATACCTACACAAATTAACAAGTCACCTTTTGTGTAAATTTCGTTTCCTACTTCTAAAATTTCTTTGAATTCTTCTGATTTCAACATTTCTGTAGGAAGACTTCTCCAACCGATGAAGTCATTACCGGCTCCTACTCCGTTTTCTAAAGTTTCCATAGCTTTTAATGCTTCGTCTTTGTAAGCATCAAATTGTTCGTCATTAATAAACGGGAATGTAAATGAATAATCTAGTGAAATTTTTCTTTCCATTATAAAAAACTCCTTTTTGGATTAATAAAAGCTCATCTAATCAATGAGCTTGAAAGACTTGGGCAATCAATATCATTTTTTTTGCATACTGTAAATATTTTTACCGTAACGAAGACTGTTTGAGCATGTCAAACAGTCCGTCTTTTCTTTGTTATTTGTTGAAAATTTCTTTTATACTGCTTACGGAACTCATAAGTGCACTTGCTTCATAAGGCATAAATACGACTTTTTCTCCGTTTTGAGATGCAATTTCTTTCATTGCTTCTACATATTTTAATGCAACCATATATTGTGCCGGATTTACGGATGAACTTTTAAGTGTTTCATTAAGCATTCTTAATGATTCTGCTTCTGCATTTGCGATTGCAAGTTTTGCTTCCGCTTCACCTTTTGCACGCAATACTTGAGATTGTTTTTCCCCTTCAGCTTCGGCGATAAGTTTGTCTCTTTCTCCTTCTGCCTGCAAAATTTTTGCTGATTTTTCTCCTTCGGCTCTTAAAATCATTTCACGGCGTTCACGTTCTGCACGCATTTGTTTTTCCATTGCGTCACGAATGTCTTTCGGCGGTACGATATCTTGCAATTCTACACGATTGACTTTTACACCCCATTTATCTGTAGCTTCATCGAGGATTTCACGTAATTTACCGTTGATTGTGTCACGACTTGTAAGTGTTTGGTCGAGTTCCAATTCTCCGATGATATTACGCAAAGTAGTTTGAGTAAGTTTTTCGATAGCAAGACTTAAATCTTCGATTTCGTAAGTCGCCTTGAATGGGTCGGTGATTTGGTAATAAAGAATAGCGTTGATTTCGATAGTTACATTATCTTTTGTGATAACTGTTTGTTTCGGAAAGTCATAAACGCATTCACGCATATCGATGACATCGGTTCTGATATATTGAATGTATGAACGTCCGTTTCCGTCTGTACGTGAAACTCTTTTCGGTATGATACGGATTTTGTCTAAAAACGGGATTATCAAATTTACACCGGTATTCAATGTTTTGTGATATTTTCCCAATCGTTCTACTATCATGACAGTAGATTGTTTTACGATACGTATCCCTTTGATAAGGATAAAAAGAATCAAAATTGCAATTAATGCGATTAAAAAAGTGGCAATTCCCATGATTTACTCCTTTGTTTTTTTAAAAAAAATTAATTATCTGTAGATTGTGAAGCTGAATTTTTACTCACAATTACAGTATTTCCCTCTATTCTTATAATACGTACTTTTTCGCCTGCTTCGATAATGCAGTCATCTTCGGTACGTGCTTTCCACAAATCGGCATATAGTTTTACCGTTCCGCTGTTTGTACCGTCAATTTTAGTTTCTGCCGTCAGTATTTTACCTTTCATTGCATCCACGTTAGATGACGGAGCATCTTTGTTGTACAAATATTTTTTGCAAATCGGACGAAGGTAAATGAGCATTAACGCCGTAGAAACGGCAAATACGCACAACGGTATAAATGCAAGATTTGTCGGGATAAAAAATGCAACGGCTCCGGCGATTAAACAACTTAATCCGATTAATGCCAGAAAAAATGACGGTGTAAATATTTCACCGATGACAAGTACAATACCCGTGATTATCCATATAAACCATATATTTTCCATGATACTTCCTTATATAAAAAAATAATTGTCACGTATTAATAAAATACAGCGACAATTATTTTTATTTTATTTTTTACCCAAACATTGAAATCATTACACCGGCTGCGATTGCAGAACCGATTACACCGGCAACGTTAGGTCCCATAGCGTGCATTAACAAGAAATTAGAAGGGTCTTCTTCCATTCCGACTTTGTTTGCTACACGTGCAGCCATAGGAACTGCGGAAACTCCTGCGGCACCGATTAACGGATTGATTTTGTTTTTAGAGAATAAGTTCATTACTTTGGCAAATAATACACCGGCAGCAGTTCCGAAAACAAACGCAACAAGTCCGATTAACAATATTCCCAATGATGAAAGCTGCATGAACTTGTCGGCAGACATTTGCATACCTACACCCAAACCTAAGAATATTGTGACAATGTTCAATAATTCATTTTGCATAGTTTTAGACAATCTTTCTACTACGCCGATTTCTTTTATGAAGTTACCGAATGTCAATGCACCGATTAACGGAACTGATGACGGTACAAAAAGAACGCATAAACAAAGAACTATCAATGGGAAAAGTATTTTTTCGATTTTACTTACTTCTCTTAATTGTTGCATTTTAATGCAGCGTTCTTTTTTTGTAGTCAAAGCTCGCATTACCGGCGGTTGGATTAACGGAACTAACGCCATGTATGAGTATGCAGCTACGGCAATGGAACCGAGCATATCAGGTGAAAGTTTTGAAGCTACATATATTGAAGTAGGACCGTCGGCACCTCCGATGATAGAAATCGCACAAACGTCACGCATTGAAAATTCGATTCCCGGTATAAAGTTTAGACATATCGCACCCAAAAGTGAGCCGAATATACCGAATTGAGCCGCAGCTCCCAGCAACGCCATTCTCGGATTGGCAATCAACGCTCCGAAGTCTGTCATTGCACCTACACCCATAAAAATTATTAAAGGAAATAACTCGGTTTTGATACCGGTTTCAAAAAGCATATACAAGAAACCGTGAGGTGGTTCTCCCAAGCCTGCAAGCGGTACGTTTACAAGCAATGTTCCGAATCCGATAGGAATTAATAATAACGGTTCAAAACCTTTTGCACCTCCGAGATACAGCAGAATGAACGCAATCAAAATCATTACGGCTTTTTGCCATCCGTAAGTAATGCTGATTTTACCTTTTGAATTGACAGTTTCTGTTTTTTCTGTGAAGAATGCATAGATTCCGGTAGTTTGTAATAAACCTTTTAATGTATCCGATACGGAAAAGCTTTCGTCTTCGGCTGTTGCAGTTTCTGTTACTGCAACTTCTTCTACAGTTTCGACTTCTTCCGAAACTGTGATTCTTTCAATAATTTCAGAGTTTTGTGTTTCTAAAGTAACGGGGCTGACAGCGGTATTTTTTTGTTCCATGTTGATTCGGACAAATCCTACGCAACAGATAACAGCCAGAATCCCGATACAGTAAAGTATTGTTTTTTTATTTTGACTTAAAATCTTCATTTGTTTTACTCCAACTTATACGATTTCTACTAACGGATCGCCTACGGCTACAGTTGTTCCTTCTTTTGTTAAGTAGCGAACTTTTCCGGCATCACCGGTTTTTACTTCCAATTCCATCTTCATTGATTCCAGAATAATTACGGTGTCACCTGAAGTAACTTCGGAATTTTCGGAAAGCGGTAATTTAAATACAGTTCCTGCTACAGGTGCAGTGATTACTTTTCCGTCGCCTGAAGCTTTCGGTGCAGACGCAGAACTTCCGGCATCGATTAAGATTGTACCTTCTTCACGTACGCTGACATTGTAATCCACTCCGTCAACATTTACGATATAAGCTTCCGCTCCTTTTTTACCGGATGATTTAACTGTTTCGGTCGGTTTGATTTCTATCGGTCCGTTTGCTCTTTCGGCAAAGAATTTAGGTGCAACTTGAGGGAACATAGCGTAAGTCATCAAATCTTCGTCGCTGATGTTATCAAGCAATTTTTTTTCTTCTAATTCTGCACGTAATTTATCCAATTCATTAGGCAATAAATCAGCAGGGCGGCAATCTGTAGCTTTTTCAAGTTCAAGTTCTTGCAATGCTTTTTTTACCAAATCGGCATCCGGTGTTGCCGGAGTGCGACCGTAGTTACCGATAAGCAGATTTTTTGATTCTGCGGTAAGTCTGTTGTAACGTCCGAAAAGTACGTTGAATACAGATTGAGTTCCTACGATTTGTGATGTAGGTGTAACAAGCGGCGGATAACCGAAATCTTTTTGTACTACGGTTATTTCTTTGAGTACATCGTCAAGTTTGTCTAAGGCGTTTTGTTCACGCAATTGATTTTCCAAGTTTGAAAGCATTCCGCCCGGAACTTGAGATAATAAAATACGTGTGTCTACACCGGTAAAAGATGAAGCGTAGTCTGCATATTTCTTTTTTGCTTCTTTGAAGTATTCAGCTATTTCACTGAGTAATGCTAAATCAAGTTCTGTGTCATATTGTGTATTTTTTAATATTTCAACCATTGATTCTGTCGGTGAATGACTTGTGCCCATTGATAACGGTGAAATTGCCGTATCAATCATATCTGCACCGGCTTCGATAGCTTTGATAAGTGTAGCTACAGACATTCCGGTAGTAGAATGCGAATGAACGCTTAACGGCAATGAAGTCTTTTTCTTGATAGCTTTTACAAGTTCTTCGGCAACGTAAGGTTTTAACAAGCCGGACATATCTTTTATACAGATAGAATCAGCTCCCATTTTTTCAAGTTCTGCGGCTAATTCTGCATATTTTTCGATTGTATGTACCGGAGTCACGGCATAACTGATACAACCTTGAATATGAGCTTTTTGTTTTTTTATTGCTTCGTATGAAGCTTTCATATTGCGAGTATCATTTAATGCATCAAAAACTCTGAATACTTCTACGCCGTTTTTAGCGGCAGTTTCTACAAATTTTTCTACAACATCATCTGCATAGTGTCTGTATCCGAGTAAGTTTTGTCCGCGTAAAAGCATTTGCATTTTTGTATCGGGCATTGCTTTTTTTAATTTGCGAATTCTTTCCCATGGGTCTTCGTTTAAGAAACG
>JAXJQT010000573.1:0-1988 GCA_036311025.1 Spirochaetota bacterium | reverse complement strand
ATTTTCTATTGTATATGCGTCCAATTCTTGCAATTTTTCACATGATAAAATCGGTAATAGATAATTATTCATTGACACTTACAAATGTTACCTCATTTTCTTTTACGACATATCCCAAAACACGACCGTTGTAGGTTAGATACATATTTGAATTATAAACAATATCATGACTGTATTTTACATGACGCAGGCTTTCCAATCGTCCGTTCTCGTTATATTTCATCAATCTGAATTCTTTGATAATCAACGAATCAAGAGGCAATTTTTCTTGATACAAATAAATATTACTGTAACTGTCGCTACCTATAAAAACAGGCATAGGACGCTGGATTTTTTTCATATCACCGTAAAGTTCCATAACTGCCGGGTCAAATTTCAGCTTACTTAAATCTTCATATTCCGGCGACGTCTTCAAAAGCATTTTGTCAAACTTATCTTCTTTCATGTTGTAACAGAAAATCTTCTCATATTCCAACTGAAACAACTCAATTGAATTAGTTACTTCACGACTGACGAACTGATATGTCACCAAAATTTCATCCTCAGCATACCCGGCAACCGCATCAATTAAAAGAACTACGGCATTCATTTCATTTTTTGACAGAGGCAACTTGCTTTTTGTCAACATTGTTTGGTATAGCAATGTTCCGTCTTTTGAATATTTATAAATTTTTAAATCTTCACTGTAACCTTCCATTACAATCAAGTTGCTGTTTACGTCAGTTGCGACTCTGCTTATATAATTAAAAGGCTCAACATCCGCAGACGACATACTCGAACCGTTTTTTCCTATTTTATATTGCAGTTGTCCGTGTGAATCAAATTTCAATATAAACTCATCTTCGATCTGATTTTGCTCACCATACTTTTTGTGCATAGGTTCACGATTTACGACATATATATTTTTTTCGATATCCGCAGCTATCACGCCGGGGTGTTCAAGCGGATACGACGAATACAATTTCAAATATTCACGATTCACGTCGGATGTAGTGTCAGTATCTATTGTATTAGAACTGTTAGGAATAAGGTGAGGGTAGTTTTCTTGATTATAAATAGTTAATACAATAACTCCGGTTTCCGTAACTTTAAGAATTTTATTATTTATCTTATCTGAAATATAAAAGAAACCGTTGTTATAACAAAAATCAATTGCGGCTTCACTTGCACTTTTTTCCGGCAAAAGCCCTAATTCTTCTTTGTCATAACCTATAGGAAGACTAAAAATATTTTTTATCTGTGTATTTTTTTTCTCTCTCACATTGCAACCTATCAATATCAGGCACAGCAACGAAATACAAATTAAACTTCTTTTCACAACATCAATCCTTATTCTTCAATTTTTTACTCCATTCTTGTGCTAACGGAGAATATGAATAAAGTAAAATATATTTTCGACATTCAGCTAACAATCGTGCATCCGACGACAATTCCAACCAAGTAATCCATGCATCAGCCGATTCCGGACACGCCAACTTGGTCACAAGCTGTTTTATCTTATTTCCCAAATCTTCATTTGCTGCGGTTTTACCGCTTTTTATTTCATCAAGCTCTATACAACAATCAAAAAGCTGTAAATACAAATCATTCGGATTTTTTTTCAACGCCTCATCAAGTAATTTACCGGCGTCTTCTTTATAATCAATATCATACAAAGCTTGTATATAAAACGGATAATACCACGCAGGAAGCTCGTCAGTTTTACTCTCAACCGATTTCCATAAATGAATATTCGGCTCAAGACTTTTTGTAAGATAAAGCTGACATAAGAAATACATAAATAAATAATCGGGATTTCGAAATTCAATTTGCTTTGCTTTAAAAAAAGCAACGGATGCATTCTCATAGTCTTTTTGTTGATAATGCAAAAGTCCTTTCTGAAAAAATGGGAATGCCAATCTGGAATTAGCCAACGAAATACTTTTTTCAAAACTTTCTAACGCATTATCATATTCAGCATTTTTCACTTCCAATATACCTTTTGCCGT
>JAXJQT010000572.1:0-2340 GCA_036311025.1 Spirochaetota bacterium | reverse complement strand
TTACAGTACTTACGAGATTGGCAGATTCATACAGAAAGCTCGGCGACTATGAAAATGCTAAAAAATTCTACAAGCAAGTTTTCGAAATAGATCCGAAAAATTCTTATGCATTGACCGGTATCGGTTATTTATATTTTGAAACAAGAAAATACGAATGGGCATTGGAAAATTGGTTAAAAATGCTCGAGATTGAACCGGACAACGTAAAAATCCTTACAGCTATCGGAAATTGTCACAGAAAGAAGAAAACTTTCGAAAACGGAATTGCTTATTTTGAAAAAGCGTTACGATTACAAAATAAAAACTTCTATGCACTGTACGGTTTGGCGGACTGTTACCGCGGACTTTCTATGCATGAAGAAAGTTTGCACGTATGGAAAGAGTTGTTGGAACTAAGTCCGAACAACAAAGTCATCATGACACGTTTGGCGGATTCATACCGTAATCTCGAAGATTATGAAAAAGCAGAAATTTACTACCGAACGGCATTGGGTATCGGATACGATTATTATGCGACTCTAGGTTTGGTATTTATTTATAAAGCAAAAGGCAACTACGACGAAGCTGTCAAAATTTTGGAAGATATCTTTCAAAAAGAACCTTACAATTCCAGAACATTGTATGAATTGGTTATGTGTTATAAAGACATGGGCGAACAGCAAAAAGCTGTTAAAGTCTTAGAAGATCAAATACTTGCAAACAATCAAATATCTGCACCTTTGATGGAGATTTACAACAATCTAAAAGCCAAATAGGTATTTTTTTATGGCAAATACAAAAAATATAACATTGCTTTCAGATAATGACGTAGATAAACCTTTTCGCAAGAAACAAATCTACGATGCAATTTTTAAAAAGGGGGTTGTCGAGATTTCGGCAATCTCCACACTTTCTAAAGATTTAAGAAATCAACTTACTCAAAACTTTCACATACTTGAACTTGAAGAAATCGTTCGAAAAGAATCTGTCGACGGTACTGTAAAATTTTTATTCAGACTGCATGACGGAAAATGTGTCGAAGCTGTCTTTTTAATTGATAAAAACAATCATGTTACATTTTGTATTTCTTCTCAAGTCGGTTGCAGAATGGGATGTGTATTTTGCAAAACTGGTACAATGGGACTGCAAAGGAATCTGAGTGCATTAGAAATTTTATCGGAAGTCTTATACCTTTATCATTTTATGACAGCAGAAAAAGGCTTAAAAGACCAACTTTTTAACATTGTCTATATGGGAATGGGAGAACCGCTTGATAACCTAGATAATGTAACGGAATCAATTTCCATGATTACAAATCCGACTTTTTTCGGTTTGTCACCTTCTCGTATCACAATTTCAACTTGCGGCTTGCTTGACAGAATAGAACCTACAATGCAACGCTTTCCGACATTACGCTTTGCACTGTCATTAAATCATCCGATTCAAGAAGAACGTGAAAAAATTATGCCGATTGCTCGTAAGTTTTCGTTAGACGAAATTGCCGTGAAATTGAAAGATTTATACACGAAGTATAAAAATCGTTTTACATTAGAATACGTACTTATCAAAGACGTGAATATGAGTAAAAAAGACATTGATGCATTACAACGATTTCGACATCCGGCATTTCATATCAATCTCATTCCGCTCAATCACTCCGACGACAAGGTAAAACGCCCGGAGGAAAAAGAAATTTCACGCTTTATGCAAGAATTGGAAAAACGACACTTTTGTGTGACAAGACGTTATCGACGCGGTGCAGATATCGATGCTGCTTGCGGAGAATTGTGCTATCAGGAAAATTCCAATGCACGAGATTTTAGCTAAACAAATTCTCTCTTCATCTAACGGAATGAACTTGTACCGAGGTTGTACGCACGGTTGCATTTACTGTGACTCTCGCAGTACGTGTTATCAAATAAATCATGATTTTGAAGATATTGCGGTAAAAATAAATGCCGTACAGCTTTTAGAAAACGCATTATCACGCAAACAAAAACGTTGCATGATTGGAACCGGTGCAATGTGTGATCCGTATCTACATGCAGAAAAAGATCTCAGACTTACTCGTAAATGCCTTGAAGTTATCAATCGTTATAATTTCGGAGTCGGTGTATTAACCAAATCTGACTTGGTAATGCGTGACATCGACCTTTTCAAATCTATCAATTCCAAAACAAAAGCTGTAGTTCAAATGACTTTAACTACCTTTGATGACGAACTGTGCAAAAAAATAGAACCGAATGTTTGTCCTACAAGTTCAAGAATTAAAGTCTTACAAGAAATGAAAAAAGCCGGGATTCCGACAATGGTTTGGTTAGATCCTTTCTTGCCGTTTATCAATGATACACAGCAGAATAT
>JAXJQT010000571.1:0-7614 GCA_036311025.1 Spirochaetota bacterium | reverse complement strand
ATGCCTGTTCTGCAAGCACTTCTAAATCTTTTTTATTAATATTTTGAAGGAGCTTTCTGATTTCCAATAATTTCCCGGTAGACAATGAAATCTCGTCAATACCGAGTCCCACCAAAATCAAAGCATTATTCAAATCACTTCCCATTTCACCACACAGCGAACAAGTGATTTTATTCTTATGTGCATTTTTTATCGTAATAGAAATCAATTGCAATATTGCCGGATGAAGCGGCTGATAAAGATTCGAAATTTTTTCATTTCCTCTGTCACACGCCATTACATATTGAATCAAGTCATTCGAACCTATACTGAAAAAGTCGACATGCTTTGCCAATGCATCAGAAATCAACACGGCAGCCGGTGTTTCTATCATAATTCCCAACGGTACATCTTTTACAAAAGGGATTTTCTCTTTTTTCAAATCCGCCTTTACTTCTTCAATAAGCTTTTTAGCCTGTATAACTTCTTCTACCACAGAAATCATCGGCAACATTATTCGTAAGTTCCCGTGTATTGAAGCTCTGTACAACGCTCTTAATTGTGTTTTAAAAATTTCTGGATTTTCCAGACACAATCGTATCGCACGCCACCCCATGTTAGGATTAGCTTCCTTGGTAGTATAAGTTTCTATAATTTTGTCTCCGCCGAGATCCAATGTTCGAATCGTAACCTCTTTATCCGAAAGACGTTCTAATATAAACTTATATGCTAAAAACTGCTGTTCTTCCGTCGGTAATGATTTTCTTTTTTTTGAAAAATACAAAAATTCCGAACGATAAAGCCCGACTCCCTCTGCACCGTATTTTTTTACATTATCAATTTCCTGTTCCGGTATCTCCATATTAGCTTTCAGCGGAATAGAAAAACCGTCTTTTGTAACAGTAGGGATTCTGCTTAACTGCAATGTATCTTCTTTTTTTACATCTTCAGCCAATTTTTTAGCTTGATATTCTTTTAGCGTTTTTTCATCCGGATTTTGAATAAAAATCCCATTCTCACTGTCTATAATACACAACGTACCGGAAGAAACTTCATGGACAATATTGCTCAAACCAAAAATTGCCGGCATAGAAAGAGATTTCGCCAATATCGCAGAATGCGAAGTTTTCCCGCCAAACTCTGTTACGAATCCGAGTACATGCTTTTTGTTCATATTCGCTGTATCACTTACAGAAAGCTCCGAAGCAATTACGATAACATCACGAGCTATATTGGAAAGCGAAACATTCTTTTGTGAAAGCAAGTTTTGCAGTATTTTCTGACCTATATCATAGATATCAATTATTCGTTCATGAAAAAATGACTCGCTGGACTTGGCGAGCTCTTGGCATTGTTCATTAATGACATCATAAACGACAGATTCGATATTGCGTTTTTCACTGCGAAGTGTCGTACAGATTTTATCAATCAAAAATGCATCGTCTACCATCATGATATGAGCATCAAGCATTCTTGCTTGGTCTTCACTCATTTCTTGGACAAGCTTTTTTTGAATCAGAATGTATTCTTCTTTTGTCTTGGCCATAGCAATGAAAAAACGATGAACTTCAAATTCTACCTGACGTTCTGAAATAGAATAATTCGGAATATGAAGATGTTGATCGTAGATAAAAGCTTCGCCTATAGCGATACCAATAGAAGCAGAAATTCCATGATATACTTTCATTAGTATGACCTACCGTTAGTTTTAGCGTTTTATACCATTTTGAATATTATAAAGCAAGTCGGAAAAAACTAATGAATCGTCATGATTTCTTTGAAATTCGTATCATAAATATTCATTGTCATTCTCTCGTTTAACAACAAATATTCATACTTTCCCGGAATGACGGTACATATTTCAGGAGTCTTTACAGCAAGCTTTTTTAATAATTTTTGTTGTCTGTTGCTGGCTTTCGTCAACACATTCATCCAACCGGAAAAACGAGCAATTTCATCTGATGCTTTGTAGCAAAGAATATTGTAGATAATTTTTAAAAAAGCCCCCTGACCGATCCAGCTGCCGATTTCGTCGCAAGTAGGATCTTTTTCCAATACTTCACCCAAACGATGTTTTATTTGCCAAAACCATTTTTTGAAAATATCAGAATTTTCATAATTCATTATTAACTTTCTTGCTATTTCAACAGAAAACTGCTCGCACATAAAAGCGTAAATCTCTGCAAAAAGCAAAATCACTTTATCAATATGTTCTGTATTTTGCCCGAACAATTCCGATATTTCGGAAATCTCAGCCTGAGCCATGTAATAATCACTCAAATCTGTCGGATTTTTCTCCGTCATATTACCTCTTAAACTTTTTCTAATACACTCGTTTACTTACTTCTTCCGAAAACTCACTTTCATGAGTTGCTCTTTTGTCATCAAAAGCTGTTATTGTTATATAGTAAATAAGATTTTTTTTCAATTTAGTTAATTTAAAATTATTAACTTTATCAACAATTATAGGACTTTCTCCCTCTGCCGCATCATTACAAAAATAAACGCCCGGTTTTGTTCCGTAATAAATTTTATATCCTTTCAAATCCTGCTCGGTATTATTTTTCCATTTCAAGAAAATATTCCCGTCCTTTTCGGCAACTTTTACTCCGCTTGGAGCCGCCGGCGGAAAATCTTTTTCATATTCCAATGTAATACCGGAGAAATGCGGAGATTCCGCAGAGTTTATTCCCGGTAAAAGCAAAGCTTTCCATTGAAAATACGCTGCCTTTTTATTTTTCAGGAATGAAAGCTTTTCCTTTGTCAACGGAACCCACTCTACCGGTTTTATACACTGTATCGTATCGTCAGCGTCAAAAGGTGATGATGAAAAACGCCCGAAATATTCAACTTCCGCACCGTCTTGCAAGTAATCCATAAAGTTTATATCTTTAATAACAATATTAAAATCATCAAGCTTGTGTACTTTGCTTACTACGCTGGCACCTTCAACCGGAAAACCCGACTCTATTTTGTCTGTTTCGGCTCCGTGTTTGATTAAAAAATCATCCATTGCTCCTATGTATGAAGTTCCTACATCAAGAATACAACGATTTACCGGATTGAAAATCATAGGATAAACACTTTCGCCTGCCGCCTTTGCAATTCCGTTTTCCACACCGTTGATAAAAAGTCTTATCACACCGGAAAAGCTGTCATAAGTAATTGTCAGATTCGTCCATTCCTGAGGTAAAATACGCTGATACGCTTTTACGGTAAACTCCGGAATCGGCTTATTTTTTTCATTGTTGAAAACATTGCGGAACTGACATTTAAAAATTCCTTCGTCAAGCACCGCAGAAAAAGACTGGTCGCAAATGCTGTCATTAGAATTTTCGTAATAATGAGAACCGATTTTGAAAAGAACATTGTTGTCTGACAAATTCATCGGATAAATATAAAAGTTAATCGTAAAAGAACCGATTACTCTGCCCGGAACAAATACACTTTTTTCATTCCCTTGCAGTTCCATTTTATGCTCGTCTTTATAAAAATACGCACAAGTTCCTATATACGCATTTGATTTTTTATATTGAAAATTCGTCTGAATTGTCTCGTAATTATCGGTAATAGCCTTTTGTTTATTTTGAGCATCAAACGGCAAAAATAAATCAACGCCGTTTTTACCGAAATCCAAATCGTAACTTTGCTTTTTTATCTTGTAATAAAGAATATTTGCTCCGTCTGTGACAAGTTCAGCATTTTCTGTTTTATAAATATCGGAAAGAAAATTATTCTTTGCATTCCATGAAATTTTCTCAGAAAAAACAAACGTAGGCAATAGCAATAAGCCGGCAAGAAACAAATATAATCTTTTCATTGTAAATCACTCCGAAATCGAGTCTTTTAATAAAATTATCTGTTAAAAAACAAAAAAGTTTAGTAGGAAAATTGAATGTTCATATCAGATTTTCACAGAATATATTTTTTAACATTAAATCTAACTCTTGAATCGGGTAAGGTTTTATAAGGAAGCCTTGAATTCCGTATTTTTTCCAATCATCAACGATTCGTCCGGTAGATGCAATTGCTTTTAATTCCGGAAATAATTCACGTAATTTTTCCAAGATTTCAAAACCGTTCTCATGACCGACAGACAAATCAAATAAAAACAAATCGATACTTTCCTTCGAAACAATATCCCAAACCTGCGTTGCGTCATTTGCTACAACGGCATAAAAACCGAGTTTCTCTAATGATTTTTTTAAGATAAAAGAAAAAATAGAATCATCTTCCAAAATTAAAATCTTTCTTTTCATAAGTAAAAATCCTTACCGGATAAATAAATAATGTCAGTTATCCTTAAACTAACGAAAAAAAGATTTTGCGACAGTTTTACTGCACTTTTTTACAGTTTACAAAACAAGTGTTTTTGGATATAGTCACCAAACATTTCTAATAAGTAAGAGAGGCATATTATGATGGAAAAAGATGCAAAAATTTATGTTGCCGGTCACCGCGGATTAGTCGGTTCTTCAATCCTGCGAGCGTTAGACAAAGCCGGATATAAAAATATAGTATATCGAACACATAAAGAGCTGGACCTTACAAACTTTGAAGCAGTAAAAAACTTCTTTGACCAAGAACGTCCCGATTATGTTTTCTTGGCAGCCGCAAAAGTCGGCGGAATATGGGCAAATAAAACTCACAAAGCTGAGTTTATCTATGAAAACCTTCAAATCCAAAACAGTGTTATAAAAAATGCTTACGACTTCGGCGTAAAGAAACTTTTGTTCTTAGGAAGTTCTTGTATTTATCCAAAAATGTGTCCGCAACCGATAAAGGAAGAATACCTTTTATCCGGATACCTTGAGGAAACAAACGACGCGTATGCCATTGCTAAAATTTCCGGATTAATGATGTGTCGAGCATTTCGCCAACAATACGGTGTAGATTACATAAGTGCAATGCCTACAAACCTTTACGGATACAACGACAACTTTGATTTAGAAAGTTCACATGTATTGCCGGCATTGATGAGAAAAATCCACGATGCAAAAGAAACAAACGCACCGGAAGTCACAGTCTGGGGAACAGGAACTGTATTGCGTGAATTTTTATTCGTTGATGACCTTGCCGATGCACTTGTTTTCTTAATGAACAACTACACGGGTGAAGAGCACGTAAATGTCGGAACAGGAACAGATGTTTCGATAAAAGAGCTGGCACAATTGATTTGCAAAGTTGTCGGATACGACGGCAAGCTGGTTTTTGATACATCCAAACCGGACGGAACTCCTAAAAAACTACTGGACGTTTCAAAAGTCAACTCTCTCGGATGGGAAGCTAAAGTTTCTTTGGAAGACGGAATTCGTAAAACATACGATTGGTATTTGCAAGAATATAAAAATTAACAACCACATTTTCTCAAGGAGACAACTTCATGGATATAAAAAATCCTTTCGTAATAATATTTCTTGTATTTTTCACAGCTTCGACAATCACAAAATTGTCTTTGGCATTTATCAATTACTTTCATCGAAAAAAACATTTGGGCATAATTCCCAAAGAACTCGAAGGGCGATACGACCAAGAGAAAATGAAAAAAATTGACGAGTATTCCAACGTAAAGCTGATATTTTCACTCTGTTCAATGGTGATAAACAAAACTATCTTCTTGCTGTTGTTGTGTCTCGGTTTTTATCCGTGGCTTGTAAGCATTTTCAACAATTGGACACAAAACCTTTATCTATTGGTGATTTTATTTTTCACAGCCGACAGATTGATTGACACTGTTCTTTCGATTCCCGGCGATTTATATTTTCATTTCGGAATAGAAAAAAAATTCGGTTTTAACAAAATGACACTCGGACTTTGGTTTGCCGATTTGATTAAAGAAACAGTTTTGTCGCTTGTAATACAAACTCTTATATTGTCTGTATTAGTTTTTGTATTCAAAGCATTCACAGCTACGTGGTGGCTACTTATTTGGGCGTTTATGATATTATTCTCACTTGCAATGCAAGTTATCTATCCGCAATTTATCGCACCGCTTTTTAATAAATTCTCTCCGCTAAGCGACGGTGAACTCAACGAAAAACTGACTGACTTATTAGTAAAATCCGGTTATAAACCTGACGGTTTGTTCGTAGTAGACAGTTCAAAACGTTCTACACATTCTAACGCATATTTTACCGGAATGGGAAAAGCCAAACGTATTGTTTTGTATGATACTTTGATAGAACAAATGACACCGGACGAGCTGACCGCCGTTATGGGACATGAAATCGGTCACAGAAAAAAAGGTCATATATTAAAAAACATGATTATTTCATTTTTGACAACACTTGTGACACTGTTTGTCGCATCAATATTACTGGCAATGCCGCAACTTTATAACGGATTCGGTTTTGTCGTAAGTGCCGACCATATAAATGAAGCTTATTACATCGGGTTGTTTTTATTTTCAATCGTTTTCTCACCGGTAAGTTATTTCTTTCAACCGTTCAGTGCATGGCGGTCTCGCTGTTATGAATACGAAGCTGACAGATTTTCCGCAGAGCTGACCGGCAAACCGGAAGCTTTAAGTGAAGGACTTATCAAGCTAAACTTAAACAACTTAAGCAATTTATATCCGGCACCGTCTTATGTAAAATTTTACGCATCACATCCGCCGTTGTTACAGCGAATCGCTGCGTTAAAAAAAATTGAAGAAGAAAAATCGTTTAATCTTAAAAAAGATTTATAATCAAGCGACCTTGTCACTATTCGACAATGTTTTGATTTTTGGATAAAATTTTAAATAATAGGAGTTTACAAATGAGTAAGAAAATTTTGGTAATCAATTGCGGTTCTTCTTCACTGAAGTATCAGCTTTTACAAATGCCTGAAGGTGAGGCTTTAGTTAAGGGGAATGTTGAGCGAATCGGCGAAGATGTAACATTCATGAATCAGAAAAGAGTTTCTGACAACAAAAAAATGGAAGTCTTTGCTAAAGACGTAGAAGGCGGAATCAAGACTCACACTGCAGCTTTTAAATTAGTTATTAACGCTATTTTAGATAAAGATAACGGAATATTGACTGATGTAAATGAAATCGACGTTGTTGCACACAGAATCGTACAAGGTGGAGCTCGTTACAGCGACGCCGCTATCGTAAATGAAAAAGTATTAAAAGATATTGAAGAATTGTGCGATTTGGCACCTTTACACAATCCGGCACACCTTGAAGGTATCAAAGCTGCAACTGCAATCTTGCCGAATACTCCGCAAACAGTAACATTTGATACTGCATTCCACCAGACAATGCCGGCTTCAAGCTTTATGTATGCAATTCCTTACGATTTGTATGAGAAATTTAAACTAAGAAAATACGGAGCTCACGGAACAAGTCACAAATACGTAGCTCAAAGAACAGCCGAAATCGTGGGAAAACCATTAGAAGAATGTAACATGGTTATCTGTCATTTAGGTAACGGTTCTTCTATTACAGCAATAAAAGACGGAAAATCTTATGATACATCAATGGGACTTACTCCGTTAGAAGGTCTTGTAATGGGAACACGTTGCGGTGACATCGACCCGACTGTAGTTTACTATTTGTGTCAACACGGATATACAGTAGAAGAAGTAAATACTATTTTACAAAAGAAAAGCTTTTCTTTTGTAAAATAGTATTTACTTCTTCTACTGTAT
>JAXJQT010000570.1:0-8255 GCA_036311025.1 Spirochaetota bacterium | reverse complement strand
TGCCGGAGGTGTCTTAATAACAAAGGTAAAAGATCTATCCTGATATACTGTAACAATTACAGGAAGAATCATTCCTGGCTGATCTTTTGTTTTATCATTAAATTGCTTACAAAAATCCGCTGCTGATGCTCCATGAGGTCCTAATGCCGGACCGATACCTTTTGCAGGTGTCGCCTGACCACCAGGAGCCTGCAATTTTACAACTGCTTTTATTTTCTTTGCCATTTTCTATTCCTTTCCTTTATTTCAAATTTCTTTATACTTAAATTTAAATAATTATTTTATTTAAATCTTTTCTACCTGGGTGAAATCTAATTCCACAGGCGTAGATCTTCCGAAAATACCAACCATTACCTTTAATTTACTTCGTTCATGGTTAATTTCCTCTACTGTTCCTATGAAAGTAGCAAAAGGACCGTCTATAATTTTTACAGACTCCCCTCTGGTATAATTAAATTTTTGTTTTATTAAAATATTATTTTTCAACTCTCCGCCGATATTCAAAACACTTCGAACCTCATCCGGGCTCAAACACATCGGCTTCTTATTTTTGTTAGCACCCACAAAACCCGTAACGCCGTTAACACTTTTGATTACACTATAAATCTCTTGCCAGTTATTACCATCGAGATTCATTTCCAAAAGAACATAACCTGGTAAAAATTTTTGGGATACCACTTTTTTCTTGCCGTTTTTCACTTCAGAAACTTCCCGCAAAGGAACTTTTATCTGAAACAAGATATCAGCAACTTTACTTCCATTCATTTGAGCTTCTTTTATCAAAGCATGAATAGATTCTTCGACTTTCTTTTCATACCCTGAATAAATATGAAGTACATACCACGCTTTCCCCATATAAACTACCCGCCCAAACCAATAAATTAAAAAGAAATGATTGCAGAAATCAACTTCAATGCACAAAAGTCAACCAAAGCCAATGCTGCAGATACAAAAACAAGAGAAACAACAACAACAACTGTTTGAGATATAACATCATCCTTAGATGGCCATATAACCTTCTTCAATTCTGCATAACACTCTTTCATAAAAGTAGTAATTTTCATTGTAACTCCCATTCATTATAAAAAAAATCAGGGTAAGTAGGACTCGAACCCACGACATTCGGTTTTGGAGACCGACGCTCTACCAACTGAACTATTACCCTAAAAAATTATTATTTTATTTTTGTTTCTTTATGTAAAGTATGCTTTCTTTCCCACTTACAAAACTTTGATAGTTCAATTTTACCTTGAACATTCTTTTTATTTCTTGAAGTAGTATAATTTTTTCTTTTACATTCAGTACATTGCAAAGCAATCTTTTCTACACTAGACCCTTTTTTTGCACCCATTTAAAACCAACCTTTAATATAAAATATTATATACACAATTATTAAAAGCCTCCAATCAGATTCGAACTGACGACCTCATCCTTACCAAGGATGTACTCTACCAGCTGAGCTATGAAGGCAAAAAACCTAGAGGAAAATATATTTTTTCTTTTTTTATGTCAATCACTTTCTTTCCTTTTTTTTAGGAAAGGAGTTTTTTTATATATTGAAACTGCTTTTAGCAAAAAAAATAATTTAAATCAATCATTTATTATCAAAAAAAGCAAAAATATATGATTAAGGTGCGAAAACTTGCAAAAAAAGCTTTTTTTCATTACTATCCAGCTAATTCTCAAGATTATTTTAAGGAATACGTATGGATATTGAAAATTTGGAAAAAAGAAAACTTAAGAGTACAAACCGACAAGTAATTGCAAAAATAGAGAGATGGGCCGAAGAAGGCGTTTCTATCGCCCATGATGAAGACAACAAAATCATCTTTGTCAGATATGCAATCCCCGGAGAAACCGTAAAAATCAACATTTATAAAGAAGCAAAAGATTATTCCATGGGAGAACCTATTGAAATAATAGAACCTTCTCCATTAAGAATAACTCCGGAATGCAAATATTTCGCACTCTGCGGCGGCTGTGATTATCAAATGATTACTTATGAAGAACAATTAAAAATAAAACAAGCTACAGTAAAAGAAACTTTTCGCAGAATCGGGAATATGGAAATTGAATTCACAGATATAATCACCAATCCATCTGTTTTCAATTACAGAAATACGGAAACTTTTAAAGTTAATCCTCGAAGAAAACAAATCGGTTTTTTCAGAAAAGATACAAAATCAATCGTAGATATTGAAAATTGTAAGATAGCAATGCCCAAGATTAACGAAGCTCTGGAATATTTGCGAAATTCAGAAAAAGAGCCGCCACATAATTTTAAAGTTCGAACTACTTCTTCCGGCGAAACTGTCGTAAATATGATTGAAACCGAGAAATACGAAGATGCTGCCGTAATGGAAACAATAAAAGCTTGTGAAAAAGAAATAACATTTAAAATTTCAAAAGACAGCTTTTTTCAAGTAAACAATGCCGTTATTCCACTTTGGCTGGAAAAAATCGTTTCATTTCTCGATAAAGAAAAATCAGAAAGAATCTTTGACTTGTATTGCGGAATCGGTCTGATAACCCTATTTGTAAGTTATTTTGCAAAAGAAACAATCGGTGTAGAACTAGCAAAATCATCTGTAATCGACGGTAATTTCAACATAAAACACAACAATATAGAAACAAATGTAAAAATCATTGAAGCTGCAGTTGAGGACAAACTACCGCAATTAGGATATGCGGACGTAATGATTGTAGATCCACCAAGAAAAGGTTTAGATGAAAATACTAAAAAAACTTTACTAACCATGAAACCGAAGAAAATTATTTATTCATCTTGCAAAGCTTCTACTATGGCTCGTGATATAAAAGAACTTTCTTGCGAATATGAAGTCTCAGAATTCGTTCTTGTTGATATGTTTTCACATACTCATCACACAGAAACACTTGCATGTTTAGTCAGAAAATAAAGCATAAAAAAAGAGCTTGTATATTAAAACAAGCTCTTTTTTTATATCACTCGGTAAAACATCGTTCAAAAGCCAAATTATCAAATATTTTCTTTATACCGCCGCAACTACCAATCGTTCTGTCAGCTATAAGAGGAACTCTTTCCAAAATCAAATCACCTTGATAATAAACTAAATTTCCCAACACATCTCCGACTTCTACCGGAGCATTCAAAAACTTAGGAACTTCTATCGAAATCTCAACATTTTTTTCTGATACCGGAACCGAAATAGAAAAATCTTTTGATACTTTTGCAGGAATTAAATTTAAAGCATTCATTTCCCCTCCGAAAACACAGACAGGAAAACAATTATTTCCAGTCGATTTATATGTTTTGAATTCTGAAAATGCCCAATTCATAAGCTGTTGAGAATCTGCCAATCGATAACGATTTCCTTCTATTGTGTTAGAACCGAATCCACCTAATGCCACTGATATAAATCTTGTATTATCCCTGCATACGGTAAGCGACAAATTATATCCGGATTCATTTATATATCCGGTTTTCAAACCGTCAGCACCTTCAAGCTCCGTTAAAACTCTGTTAGTCGGTTCTTGCTTTACGGGAAGAGTTCCGGCAATGGCACTTTTTTGAACATAATTTGTCGGAAGATTATGCTCTTGCGGATATGTAAATTCTCTGACGTTATGAAATAATTCTATAGTCTGCGGGAATTTTTCTAAATAAACACGACAAAAAGCTGCAAATTCTCTGGCTGTTGTTTTATTTTCCTCACTATATCCGGTAGGCTCTACAAAACGAGATTGACTCAATCCCAACGCACTCATTTCAGAATTCATTCTTTTTACAAAATCGATTGTATTACCGGATATATAACAAGCAACAGCCATTGCCGCATCATTTCCGGACACTACTGCCATACCACGAAGTAATTCTTCCAAAGTAACACGTTGTCCCTCTCCCAAAAACATCAACGACGACCCAGGCGGAGCATTTATCGCCCATGCTTGAGGCGGCAAAGGAACAATATCTGATAAAGACATATTTCCGGCCTCAACTTCTTTCATTGCAATATACATAACCACAAGCTTCGTTAATGAAGCCGGAGGAATAATTTTATCCGCATTTTTTTCATATAAGATAAAACCATTATCTGCATCAACAAGGATTACACTTTTAGCTTTTATTGATAAAGTCGGAACATTCACACTGTAAGGCAACGGTCGTAATAATGAAAATGAATGGCTCAATACTACATTCAAATCAGAACGCATACCTTCGCTAAGTTCTTTTACTATCGGATTTTTAAATCCTTCCGCATATTTATTAATTATAAAAGAAAACGTTCCTGTTGCTACGAAAACTATCAACACAACTACAAATGCACAAATAAAAACTCTTTTTAATACTACCGGAATTTTTTCTTTTCTTTTTAAACGAAGATCTTTTTCAACCTCCTCTACATCCGAACGTAAACCTTTAAGCAACTCCTTGTTATCTGCATTTTCATCATTCATTATTATCTAAATCCTCTTAAAAAATATCTATTTAATTACCAGATTTGCTACGTAAGACTTTTATCAACTCTAAATTGTTATTTTCTATTGCATAATCCAATGCACTCATCCCCTCATCGTCAACCGTATTTACATCGGCACCGGCTTCCAGCAACATTGTTACAATAATAATCTTTCCTTCATTCTCTTCATTTTCGGCAGCATACATTAACGCTGTTTTACCTTTGTTATTTTTGATATTCACATCAATTCCGGTTTCAATCAAACGTTTGACAATCTGACCGCTTTCGTCTTTCCAATTGCTGCCGGCAGCCATAAGTGCATTATTTCCAAAATAATCAACAGCATTTATATCTGCACCGGCTTCTAACAACAACGAAATAACTTCCACATTTGAATTATTTTCTGCAGCATACATCAAAGATGTTTTCCCTTCATTGTCAGACACATTTACATTTTCACCTGCTTCCAACAATAAACGAATAACCTCGGCATTTTCATTATAACCGGCAGCTTTCATCAAAGATGTTCTGCCGTGTGAATCCTGCACATTCAGTTCAGCACCGGCTTGAATCAACAATTTCGTCACTTCAGAATTTGCGTTCCACGCTCCGAGCATTAAGGAAATTTCTCCGTATTTATTTCTCGCATTAATCTCTGCTCTGGAACGAAGCAACAATTTAACAATTTTTTCGTTTTTACAATATTGCGAAGCATACATCAAAGGCGTTTTATTACTTTCATCTTCCGCATTTACATCTGCACCGGCATTTATTAAAACTTTAACAACTTCCCTATCTTCATTGCGTTCAACAGCAAACATTAATGCAGTTACTCCATATTCATTCTTTGCATTCACATTTACACCAGACTTAATCGCAGCTTGTACTTCTTTAAAAGTACCGCTTTCACATAATTTGAAAAAGTCTTCAATAGGTATCGGAGGTCCCTGTATTTTCTTATTATAGCTTACCATAGCAAATCCTAATTAATAGTATTCTTCGGGAAATAATTTGTCTTTCATCTTACAATATATAAAACCACATTACAAACGATTTTACAGAAATGAATTTTATTTTCACTTTTAAATTATTATTTTTTTTACCAAAAAATCTCTTTTAATTTAAAAAATGAAAAACAATAGACTAAAAAAATCATTAATCGATATTATGCTCTTCTTTTTTTCCCGCTTCAACATATTTTTTCAACTGGATAGCCGCTATTTTCGGATTTGAAACAACCGAAGGACCGGCAATACAACCGCCTTCACACGACATTACCTCCACCAAATTAGGCGTAGTCGGCGTATAAGGAACTTCACCGCTTTGAATTTTGCCGAACTGTGCCAACTGTTTCATTCCGGCTTTGTTTAATCCGTTAATAACGGTACTTCGTAATTTTTCCGGATGTTTCAAGCGAACTTTGACAGCCTCGGCGACTCCGCCGGAAATCGCAAAATTTCGTCCGGAAACAGTAGCGATATCATCAGCTTCATGTTCTACATCTTTTTGCTTCGCCACATCGATTTTCTTGGCAATAAACAATGCACCGATTTCTTCCACGCTCAATACATAATCGACAAAATCGTCATCCATTCCTTCTTTACGCTTAGCAAGACACGGTCCGACAAAAACCGTAATATTTTCAGAATCCTCTTTTTTCACCAGCTCAGCGATATAATGCATAGGACTTCTGGTATCGGACACACATGGCAAAAGCTGCGGAACATGCAGTTTTACGGCATGCACATACGCCGGACAGCACGACGTCGTCATTAGTTTTTCCCCACGCTCCATTCTTTCTTCAAATTCAAAAGCTTCTTTATCAGCCGTAATATCCGCCCCTAATGCGACTTCTTTTACCTCGGTAAATCCCGCTGCCAACAACGCAGCTTCCAACTGAGTACTTTGAGCTCTGAATTGTGCCGCAATAGCCGGAGCATACATCGCCACAACTTTTTTTCCGTTCATAATATGTTTCAACACATCTACAAGCTGACTTTTATCCATCATTGCACCGAAAGGACACTCACTCATACAATGACCGCAAGCTATACATTTTTCGTAATCAATACATTCTTTTCCCGATTCATCTTTAGAAATCGCATTGACAGGACAAGCCTCCTCACACGGAACCGGAATTTTTATAATCGCATGATACGGACAATTTTGCATACAAAGTCCGCAATTAACACATTTTTGAGAATCGATACTAGCTCTTCCGTTAGTAATGGTAATGGCTTTTTTTCCGCAATTAATCATACAAGGACGAGCAAAACAAGCCTGACACGCATTTGTCACCATATAGTGAGTCTGCACGCATGCATTACAAGCTTCATGTAAAACAGACAAAAACGGTTGTGTCGGTTTTTCACGAGCCAAAGCTTCCTTTGCATATTGCGAAAGATTTTTTTCATCATCATCCGACTCTTCATTATTACAACCCAACCGTGCAATCACACGTTGACGCAGAATTTCTCTGTCATGATAAATACAACATCTTATCGGCTGACCGCCTTTAGGTGCAAGCTCCTTAGGAATAGAAGAAACTCCCTCTTCCAATTTTCCTTCAAGTTGCAATGTTGCAATACGTACTAAAATTTCACGCTTTATACGACCTGAATTATTATTTAAATTCAACATAATTTTTCCTCTATCTTAGATATAATCGTCTGCAAAGTTGCTGCTTCTATCAATTCACCGTCTATTTCTACATACGGCGGACGTTTTTCCGTAATACCGTGACATTGCTCTACACAAGGCATTCCCTCAACTTCCACTACATCTCGCAAGTTTTCCGGTAATGTCTCATTCAACAATAACAGCTCCGACGCTCCCATCACATAGCAAGCTGTCCCCGTACAAATTGAAATTTTTATCTTTTTCATTTCCATATCTCCCTGTCCGTAATTTTACGCAAAGATAATACTAGATATTTATCCGTTTACAAATCTCAAAAAAATTATCAAAAGAAAAATCTGTGAACTTTACAAAAAACTCCGTCTGCAAAAGCAAAATCAGTTTCAGTCCTTTCGTACGATAAACTGCTTAACAGCTTTAGCGAACTTTTATTATCATCAATGCAAGTCATCACAATCGGAAATATTTTCATTTCCCTGGCAACTTCCACTGCCAAATTCAACGCCTTGTACGCATAACCTTTCCGTCGCAGACTCTTTCTTATGACAATTCCGATATTCCCTCCATAGTCAAGCAACTGTTCTGTCAACCGCAATCGAATATTGACAGTCCCGACATACTCTTTTCCCGTCACTACCCAAAATGTAGCCGACGGCACAAATCCATCCGGCAAGCCGATTCCTGCTTTTTGCTTTTGATATTCTTCAAAAATATTCTCACGCCATTGCTCGTAAAAATCCGGATTATGAATAATATAATCATTGTGTACAAATCCCCACGTTTCTTTACACGCTTGATAATAAGATTCTAAAAAATCCGAATGTGGCTGTATCAACCGTAAATCTTTATCCATTAAAACTCTCTTTTAAAAATATTGAATCTTTACTTCCTTCAAATATTTATCTTGCAACAACCCTGCAATTTTCTTTATTACATTTCGCCGTATTTCAAGTTCCTCCGGCATATTGGGATCTTGATGAGCCTCGTTAATTTTTGTTCCTACGGCAAAATGAATTCTGTCACAATCTAAAAACATTTCGACCATTTTTGTCACCGCATTCGGTCGCAATCTCTCGATTCTGGCTCCGTTATCCAAAAGCTGTGCAACTTTTCCCATGGTTATAATGCCTTCTGTCACCATATTCGCCCCTTTCATTATCGCCATCGGCGGTACTTCCG
>JAXJQT010000569.1:0-3503 GCA_036311025.1 Spirochaetota bacterium | reverse complement strand
GCAGCGTTGTAGAAATTTTATCTCATCTTCACCGAAAGAAGATTGGAACGGAGTTTATGAAATTGATTAATTCTGAAAAAATCAACAAAAATCTTGCTATTCGCATAATATTCTCATTATTCGTACTTCTATTTCTTGTATTCTTAGGCATCTGTATTTACACAATGGTGATTGTTCCGCAGCAAATTTCTTCTTCTATACGAAAAGAAATGATTGAATTTTATGCTCCTACAGCTATAAATGAAGAAGAAGATGCAATTTTATTAACTTTGATGGAAAAACCAAATGAAGAATTGCTGGAAATAAGTTATGAATATTTTCTAAAAAACTATAATCTCGAAACTGTATTTATAGAAAAAAAAGAAAAATATTTTGTTGATTTTTTCAAAGGAAAGTCCAAATTTACGCATTTAGGTACTGTTTGTTTGAAATGGAATGAAAAAACAATCAATTTAAATCTCGAAAATACAAATGAACAAGTAAAGAAAACAGAACAAGAAATTACAACAACGACAATACCAGAAGAAGAAAAAGCACCCATTTTCAAAAAAAAATATGACACAAAGATTGCGGTAGTACTCGATGATGCCGGTTACAATTATAGAGCTGCCGATATTTTTTATAACTCACAACTTCCGCTTACATTTGCATTGATTCCGGATTTACCAAACAGTTATGAGCATTATAAAAAAATCAATAACGCCGGAATGGATGTTATTTTACATATTCCCATGGAACCGGAAAAAGGGGCGGAATATGTTGAAAAACAAGCAATATTGGTATCAATGAACAGTGAAGAAATTACGGATAAATTGAATTTATTTTTTAATCACTATCCCAATGCTATAGGTATGAACAACCACATGGGGTCGCGTGCAGTAAAAGATTCAAATGTTATCGGAACTGTTTTGAATTTTGCCAAAAAACGTGATATTTTTTGGTTGGATTCAAAAACTACGCCGGCGTCTGTCTCCGGAAGGATTGCAAAAGAAAAGAAAGTTCCTTACTTGGAACGAGATGTTTTTTTAGATAATGAAAATACAGAAGAATATGCAGAAAAAGCTATGATTCAGCTTATAAAAATTGCAAAAAAACGTGGATATGCAATAGGAATCGGTCATGTACAAAGTGACAAACTTTATCCTGTTTTAGAAAAATACAGAGAAAAACAAGACGAATTGGAAATAGAATTTGTCCCTTTGGCTGATTTGTTTTATAAATTTGAAAAATAGATACCTTTATTAGATTTTTTTTGTATACTTCATGCTCAGTCTAAAATTGGAGTGTTTATGAATATTGACTTGCTAAAGCAAGGTTTTGAAAATTACAATAATTCCGGTAAGACAAGTACCGATATTCTTTCATTATTAAGCACTCTCATGGGAGCCGTTGATTTTACAAACGGTGAAGATGTAGTTATAGATATTCTAAATGAGATTTCAATGGAGCTAATCGGTCTTACTACCGAGATGGCAAGTTTTAAACAAAAAAATATAGAAGCATCTACAAAGAAAGTAATAATGGAGTACATGCTTGCTTTCTTGAGTAAAATAGAAAATGACATATTAAATGATTCACAAATCGAATTACATTTGTACGAAAAAATAAAAAAGATGATAAACGATTATTTGCAGACAAATTATTTTTCAAAAATAATCGTTGTTACCAGAACTGATAATTTGATTGACACTATATACAGTGATGATATTTCATTTGTTAATCATTTCAGAAAAGTTTTAACACAATGCAATATGGAATCGCAGATTCTTAATTCTTTCATAGAAACATACAGTGACATTTTAGATGACAGCAACTTCAGTGAAATCAAAGTTGCATTCAGAAAGTGTCTTTTGGAACATAAAGAGAATGACGACAGATATTGTAAGTTTTGGAAAATTCTTCATGATATTTCTTCAATGGAAACTTGTCTGAAATTACAAGATTCATTCAATGATTATCTTACTAATGCAGAGTCTTACAGAAAGAATTTCATTTCTCCGCTTTTGTCATTGTATGAACCGCAAACAAACAAAGAAGATAAATTCCAACGCATTTCATTCAATGAAAAAGAATATTTTGTAAGTTCCATTTTTATTCAAGAAAATAACAGTACCAAAACAGAAAAAATAATATCGCAAATACGTGCATTAGGATATGAAGAAGAAGCCGTTTTATTAGAAAAACAATATTTTTCAAATCGTCCGATATCAGAAATATCTGATTCATTAGGAAATTTGCCGTTAAAGTTAAAAAATGAATTACTTCAACTTAAAAAGTCTCAGAAAACTTGTATCGGTCATTTGATTATTTCCGATCCGATTACAGAAATTTACGAAAAAAACGGGTCTTTGAACTTTATTATCAAAATGTTCTTAGATTCAGTAAATAATATGTGCGAGATTTTGTTACTCAATGAACACACATTCCAGGATTTCCAGCAAAATTTATTGGTTACATTGCAACAAATCTCTTATTTGCGTGATTCAAATACAGCTTCACATCAAGACAGAGTTTCTTTGTACACGCAGATTTTGGCAACAATACTTCTTGATAAAAAAGAAAACCATACACTTGACGAACTTATTAAGAAAAATGATTTACCGTCAGCGTCTGATTATTTCTTGATAAGTAAAGAATACATTCGTGATTTATTATACAGTGCATCACTTCATGATTTGGGAAAAATCGGAATTGATGATTCTATCTTGAAAAATCCAAGCAAACTTACAGATGAAGAGTTTGTTATCATGAAAAAGCACACTATTTACGGTGAAGAAAAATTCTCTGCTATTTTAAAAGCATGCGGACAAAATTCGTTCTTAAAACAGGCAGCAAAGTTAGCCGGAAATCACCATGAAAAATGGAACGGAACCGGATATCCTACCGGAAAAAAAGGTTTTGAAATTCCGTTATCTGCAAGAATTTTAACAATTGCCGATGTTTATGATGCATTGCGAATCGCTCGCTCATACAAACCGGCTTTTACTCATAAAGAAGCTTTTGATATTATTGTTTCGCAAAAAGGTACGGCTTTCGATCCTTTACTGATTGATATTTTCGTAGAAAATCATTTGTTATTTGCAGAAATTTTTCCGCACAAAGAAGACAAATAGTTATCTGATATGAAATACAATTTCTTTTCTTTATCGTTTTTATTTTCATTTTTATCAAAATCGCAAGTATATGGATTTAATGTTTCCTTATTATTAAATTGTGTGACAATATTTTTTGTCTGTATTCAGTTCTTTTATATTTACAAGAATTGTTGTATTAACAAAAGTTTTGATTGTTTAAAATATGCCGATATTTTTATATTGGTATTTTGTCTAAAAAGTTATGTAACAAGGGAGGAGAAGAGTGAAAGGAAAAAAACGTAAAATATCAATTTTTTTGATACTTTTCGGTATTGTTTCAACTCAACTGTTCGGGGCTTACAGAGCTCCCGAAGCAGGAAGACTTTTTTATTGGATGATGGGAGCAGATTTATTATCCCTGAGTATGGG
>JAXJQT010000568.1:0-1312 GCA_036311025.1 Spirochaetota bacterium | reverse complement strand
GTATAATCCGGAATGCGTTCTAATTGAATATTTTTAAATAAATCTGATATTTCATTTTCAATTGATTCATTATTAAAAATATTTAATGCTTCTTCTTTTATCTTTGTAAACATATTCCCAATTTCTTTTCTATAAGAATCCAGAATTGTTACATGTTCATTTGTAACTTTTATTTTTAAATATGGATCACTGTCTATATAACGAATCATGTACAAAATAACTTCCGGTGATAATTCATTTTGCAATAATTTAAAAATCGTATTTATCGCATTTTTTATCTTTTCTACAGTATTTTTTAAATTATCTTCGCTGTATCTACCAACAAGCTTTTCTATACTGTTATTAGTATTTTCCGTTATCCGTTTTAATGTTGCCGTTGTATAATAAAAGTCTTTCAAATCATCACTTAATCGTGTTGCATCACAATCTTTCAATGCCGGAATTTGAGGAGCATTAGGACTAAAACTTAAATCCATTTTTATAAAAAGAGATTCAAAATCAAAATTTATCAGATGATATAAGTGGTAGAAAAAATTATATTCAACTTCCATTTCAGGCATATTTTCACGTTGATAATTTTTTCTGAAAACAGCAAAATCATGTTCTATGGTTTCTAATGTTTTTTGAGGATTGCTTGACTCGCGTAATCTTTTGGCTATCAAGTTTTTTTCAAAATTATCTTTTTTCTTTCTTTGTTCTTCAGGTAAAAAACTGTCTATATAAAAATATAAAAATAACTTACGACGATTTTCATCCTTATGGAATAAGGTTTTATCAAAAAAATCCTTGACTATTACAACTTGCTCATACAATGAAAAAAATTTATTTGCAAATGCTTGCTGAAGAATTCTGTCTTTAGACAAATATTTGCATTTCTTTGCAATCATTTTTTTTAATATCAATTTCAAATCTTTATTTTTTGATGCGTTCTCACTATTTTTATTAAACAACGCAATAATATAATCGAGTAAGTTAAACCAAATCTACCTCTTATTAAAAGAATTATCTAATGTATCGTAATGTATACTATTTTTAATATATAACAAAAATGTTTTTTTTGCTTTTTTGCACTTAAAACGCAAATAAATTAATCATCAGACCATTTTTCACATCTTTTTTCATGAGGGCATTTGTAATGCTCAATATATGGCAAAGGAGAAAAAAATCCCCATTCGGATTGGTGTAAACAGCGGTTCTTTGGAAAAAGAGCTTGTGGAAAAATATGGCGGTGTAACGCCGCAGGGCTTGGTAGAAAGTGCGCTGAAGCATGTGCATATTCTGGAAAAGCTGGACTTCTTTGATATTATTGTTT
>JAXJQT010000567.1:0-2875 GCA_036311025.1 Spirochaetota bacterium | reverse complement strand
TCCGTCTGTCGTATAATAAATATCAGCTCCGCTTGTTCCACATTCAATTTTCACACTTTGAGCAGTAGTAAAAGTTCCACTTGCCGGAGTAATTACCGGAGTTTCTACGATATCCTTAGAAAGATTCAAAGTATAAGTTGCAGTTTCTACAGAACTTTTTAAATCACCTTTTACAGCTACAGCTTTTATTGTATGACTGCCGTTTGTTGTCAAAGAAATCGCACCACTGTACAATGTTGTAGGCTCTTGCCCTGGGTCTGTAGTATAATAAATAAGTGCACCTACAGTATTACTTGTAATAGTTATACTTGCATTATTGCTAAAAATTTCTCCAGAAGCCGGATTAAAAACCGGTGCAGAAACAGAATCTTTTTGTATTTGAAAGTTTACTGTTACTACTTTAGACGCTTTAGATCCTGATTTTACAAATGCTTTCAATGTATAAGATTTAGCATCACTTAAGTTTATAGCACTTGAATACACTGTACTTGATTCAGTAGGTTCTGTTCCGTCTAATGTATAGTAAACAGTTCCTTCCCCATTTGGATTAAAAATACTAACAGTAACAGCTGAATTATAAAGAGTCCCTTCTGCTACACCATTTATTACAGGTGATTTAAGTAAATCATTGTTTACGGTATAATTTGCAGTTTTCATATCAGAACTAATTAACATTCCGTCAACAGTTAAATATGCTATAGCATTTACAGTCATATTATCATTAATTGCAATAGGATTAACATATACTGCACTTTTGTCATTAGGATTTGTTCCGTCTGTCGTATAATAAATTCCGGAAACAGAAGAATTACAAGTAATAGTCAAAGTATCACCGGGAGCGACAGTACTTCCTGCTGGTAAGCTAAAAATTAACGGTGTAACTTTAGTCTGTACCGGAACCAACGATATTGATTTTGCACCGTTTTCAACTGCAACAGTCTCAGTAGCTTTAAAATATTCAACTCCTGCATTATCTTGAAATGAGAAACTAAAAGTATAATTACCGCTCGTATTTAAATCATAAGAAAAATACTCTCCGTTTTTATAAGAGAAAGTTTTAGATTCTGCATTAGTAGCACAATTTACAGCAACTTTTGTTATTTCCTGCGGAAGTTTTGTAACAACTGAAAATTTGACTGAAGGAACTGCACTTTCTATATCTACTCTGAGTGATTGTATTTCTCTTTTCATTGAGAATTCTTTTTTAACTTCAAATAAAGTTGTTCCTGATTTATCAAGAGCAGCAACTTTCAGGGTATAATCACCAAAAGCAACTTTAGTAAACTTAACTTGAGTTTCTTTTGTAGCTTCTTTACTACTTGTGGTTCCTTTTATAAGTTCGACACTCCATCCACCTTCCGGCTGATAATCATTTACCGGACATAACATTACCGTCAACATTCCCGATGTCGCAACCGGATCCGGCTCTATCGGATTATCACTGCCGCCACTATTGGAACAAGCAATGATAAAAGACAGCATTGAAAGAACAAGAAAAATATTTTTTACTATTTTTTTCATGCATAACTCCTAAAAATTATAATTTTGCTAAACTGAGCAAATTAAATACCAGATTTTTTTTTTCAGATAACAAGATTGTTTGTTTCACATTTGAAACACTTTCTATAGACAATCCAATAAGCTTACTCAGTAATGTAAACAGATGTTTATTTTATTCAAAAGTAGAATCGGGGTCTGTCGTCTATTCCGTTGGGTAATACTCTCTTTCCGTGACAGTTTCCCACACCTCGTAAAAAGGATAACCCGCCGCACGTTTACCAAGCCCGGCTCGAATGACATTTTGCTCAATGTATACAAAGACACGTACCAAGTCCGTCAAATCTTCGATGATTCTGCTGAAAAATCTGTCCTTCCACGCACTGCCTTCCGAGTCAAAAGTTCTGTTTATCCATTGTGTGAAGCGTTGCTTTCGCTCGGTATTTTCTATGAAAATACTTCATTCGCATATTTCATATGCTCATCGTTGCTTACATGGTAATACGCATTCTTTTTTAATTGTCGTGGTTTTCGCATATTTTGCCCCCTTTTTTACGCAACAATTAGAATGGGGGAAAAATGTTTGATTCATTTTTTTACAAAGAGAATACAAAGAGAGATTAGGTGCCGGACACTAATTCTAAAACAGAATAGTAGGCAAACCAAAATAATATAGACGACAGACCTTTATTTCAAAACAGGATAAATGTCTGGCACCTACCACATCACAAACAAAAAAAGGGGCATTCTCTGCCCCCCTGTATCGATAATATTTTATTACCATGAAACCGGAATATAACGCTTGTTCTCTTCATCATAATTTTCCGTTTCCGTAATGTAGTCATAGTCAAACGATATACTATCGTCTACATTAATGAATGTACTGTCGTTCATGTTATCCGGATTAACCGTAAAAATACGATTACGCTTGTCTTCCAGACTGAAAATAACAGTCTCAGTTGTTGCAGTATCTCCTGAATCAGTAATAATTTCATATTCCCCATAAAAACCGCTGTCGACAATAAACAATTTGTCGTCTGACGGTATAATGTAGCGTGGTCCGGCGAAATATTGAGAATCTTCTTCTTTTGCCTGCATTCGTCCTTTAAATGTATAATATTCAGGATTATCGTCGTCATACACTGCTTTAATCGTAACCAGCTCATCTGCACTCAAGATATTTGTATCTAATCCATAAACTAAATCAATCTTTAAACCTTCTACTTTTTTAAGCTTATTATTCCAAGAGTAACCTTCTGGGAAACCGAATAGCTCTTTTCCTTCACTGTCATAAGAATGAGAAAATTCTGATATTCCGTCATATTTGAACAAACCTCCGAAACTATACGAAAAATAATCATTTCCATTATTATTATCG
>JAXJQT010000566.1:0-3646 GCA_036311025.1 Spirochaetota bacterium | reverse complement strand
TTCATTCTCACTTCCTCTCTTTCACTTTTTCCACTTTCACCTTTCCGTTTTCCCAAAAAAGGGCGTGCCGGCAGCCAAAGAGGAGAAAAGAAGCCGACAGCACGCCCAAAAAACGTTTTTACTTCTATATATTACCAATAAAATTGACAGTTTTTTTTTTTTTTTTTACAATCTCTTTGCTTTCTTTCGATCTTTACCCTAAACAAAGACAAAGAAAGTCAGTGTGTGTTCACTTTCGGAATTTTCCTAAAGGAAAATCCTATCGTTCACACATTGATTATTTTTTTCGACTCGATATTTTCCGTTGGAAAATATGTGTCTGCAAAAAAAATCACAAAGGAGTATAAAAATGCTGAAGTATGCACTTCGTGAGAATCTTCTCACACCGGAACCAAATGACTACATGGCACAGGTGACGGACAGCCAATCTTACAACCTCGAACAAATCATCGACAAGATGATAGAGCGAGGCTCTACACTCACAAAAGCTGACATCACTGCGACAATGCAAGTCTACACAGAAACAATCTGCTCTTTACTTGAAGAGGGACATCAAATCAACACACCGTTAATCAATACATCCATGAGCATAAGCGGAGTATTCGACGGAGCTACAGACAGCTTCGACAGCTCTCGGCACAATGTAAACATCAACATTACCCCGGGAACGAAACTTAAAGAATCACTTACAAAGGTAAAAACTCAAAAAGTAGAAGCCACAAGTACAGACCCGTTTATCACAGAAGTAAAAGACATCGTATCCGGCAGTGTAAACGAAAATCTGACAGCCGGCGGAATCTTGCAAGCCGTGGGAGCGAGATTGAAATTCGACAACACCGACGACGCACAGGGAATATTCCTGATTCCCGAAACAGGCAATGCCGTACGCTGTGGCATAGTGGCAGAAAACAAACCTGCTCGAGTAATGGCGATGATACCGGCAGACATAACCGCCGGCACATATTACCTGGAAATCAGAAGTAAATTACTCACGGCTTCAAAAACGACAAAAACATTAAAAAGCGGACGCTTTGGAAAACCTTTAACAATAAAAGGAACATAACAACACATGGTAACGGACTCTTACCCCATAGGGTAACGCTTCATTACCGTATGGAGTAACACTGTCTTACCGCATAGGGTAACGGCAACTGACCACATAAGGTAATGAAGTCTTACCATTTCAAACCGGCAAATAAGGAGGCAAAAGGAAAACAATACAATCACACAAAAGGGAACGTTACTCCCTGCAAAGTAACAACGACCGGTCAAATTAAAGTCTAATAAAATTGAAACTGTTCGTATATGAGAATATGGACAATTAAAAGGAGTTAAAAATATGAAAAGATTTTTTATCTTAATGCTGATGATATTTGCAATGTTTAGCTGTACGGAAGTAAGTAAAGACACTGACAACAACGACAATTACAACGATAATTATAGTGACAATACTACTAACGATAATACAAATACTGACAACGACACGAATAACGATAATTACAATGATAATTATAACGATAACAACACAAATACTTCATACACTGTCTACTTTTATGCCGGTGAAGTTAATTGGGATGAAGTTTATGTATACTCATGGGATGACTACAATAAGAATGAAGCTTGGCCGGGTGAACGGATGTCATCAGACGGTAACGGTTGGTACAGTGCTACAGTAAATTATCCAAAGATAATTTTCAACGGAGGTAATGGCGGTCCACAAACCGGTAATTTAACAAGTCAAGACGGATACTTTGTACCGGAAAATTCTGGCAGTTCCATTAGCGGAACTTGGTATACATCAAAACCAAATGTAGGTAACAATCCTGAACCGGATTATCCTGAAGAACCAGATGACCCGGAACCGGACTATCCGGACGATCCTTATTATCCTGACGAACCGGAAGAAATTTCTGCACCGTCAAGTTTATCCGCATATGCAACATCTGAATCTTCTATATCTCTTTCTTGGTCTTATGTATCCGGAGCAACTTTTTACCTTGTTTACTACGGAACATCAAGCAGTATTTATAATGCTGAATGTTACGACTACTATACAGGAACATCTGCTCAAATTACGGAACTTTCTGCCGGTACAACATATTACTTCTGGGTAATAGCAACCGACGGCACACTTAAAAGTGATTTCAGTAATATGGAGTATGCAACGACGGAAAAAAGTAGTACTGCTACTATTTACTTTGTTGGTGACGAATCAAGTATAACAGGTAAGAAATTCAATGTAGGTCATACCTATATTTCTATTGGTAATATAAAACAATCTTATTGGAATCATATTCTTAAATCTAAAAATTCTCTGATAGCAGGTGCGTACGAAGGACCTTATACAATAGAAGCAGGAACATATCTACTAAAATTTACAAACTCAGATGGAGATGAAGTTAGTGATGGATACACCCAATCTTATAGTCTTGAAACAAGAGAATACACAAAACGTTTAGGAAGAGAGAAAGAATTCTTTTTTGAAGCAGGAAAAACATATACTGTTTCTAAATGCGGAAATCCTACTACCTTAAATGACAGATATGGAAATGTTAAAGAAAGAAATGTAACACATTCCATCAAAGTCCAAGAAGGAACAGATTAACATTCTACTTCCCCATCGGCATATTTTGTGTCGAGTGTGGAAATAGAGAAGTTAGCAATTAGGAGACACAAAACTCTCGCCAAGAGGTCTTGTGTCTCTTTTTTTGTGAACCTTTTACAAGGTTCGAAGCGGTTCTGCCGGGCAAGCCGGCAAGTTATGGTCGTTTTGAGTTCAAAACGTGTAAATCTTTAGGAGAGGGGAACCATCTCAAAGTTGCGATGTCCGAAGGTTCCCCTCTCCTATAACCTCTCCCTTCCTTGGACACGCTCCTATCGGTGAGTTCATTTTCCTTTTTGTCTCGATTTTCCCCACTTTTACCGGTAAAACAACGCCGAACTACATGGGCTCAGACATCATTTAAATGGTGTTTTACTGGGGAAAAATGAAAAAACTTCAACTTTTTTCGGTAAACGTGCAATAAAAAAGAAAAAAACTTGTTTATAGTATATGGAAGTAGTTATAAAAAAATATTGCGTCCTAATTTTATATTATGAGGTAGAAAAGAATGATAAAATTTAAGGCATGGGAAGACCTGACATTTACCGATGACTTTATGTTTTCACAGGTCATGAAAAACAAGGAGATTTGCAAAGAGGTAGTAGAAACGATTCTCGGAATTAAAGTCGGTAGGATTGAATTTTTAACCAGCCAGTATGAGATTGAAATCGACCCGGAAGCCAAAACTATTGCTATGGATGTTTACTTGCGTGATGAAAAGAAAATCATCAATGTAGAATTACAAAACGGACATCGCCTTGAGCTGCCAAAACGTTCTCGGTATTATCAAGCCGCTGCCGACATTGATAATACTTCGCCGGGAGAATTATATTCCGAAATGAAGGACAACTACGTTATTTTCATTTGCACGTTTGACCCATTTTTACAAGGTAAAGCCTTCTATAAGTTTGAGAACTATTGCTTAGATTGTAATCCGCCTCTATCATTGAATGACGGGACTTATAAAATATTTTTAAACACAGCGGCGGATGACTTGACTTTGCTTGACCCGGAATTGAAGTTATTTTATGATTACATCCGGCG
>JAXJQT010000565.1:0-6385 GCA_036311025.1 Spirochaetota bacterium | reverse complement strand
GCATCCGGAATAACTCCCGGTAATTTTCCTAATTGTTCCATGTCCAATATTCTGTCTTTTATTTCATTTTTCATTGAATCTGTAATCAAATCCGCATCTAAATCTATGGTATCTATAGAGATTTTAAAATCTCCTAATGCTCCGAATTCCAAAGTAAACCCCATATCTGCACGGATAATTCTTGATCGTTTATTTAGAAAAACAACATTACCGACATATTTTTTTATATAATAAATGTGATTATCAATTAAAACTAACTTATCAATCTGAACTATCTTCACTTTTTACAGCTCTCCTGCCTCTTTTTTTCGGAACAGGCTTATCCTTTTTTATTAATTTATCATAAATAAATTTCACAGCCTCATTCGAAAATACTCTTTTTCTATTCACAACAGTAAATAGTTTTTGCGAAAGAAAAACATCTTGAAACCGATTTAGAAAATTGTGCAACTGATGTTCTTTTAAATCCGGAAATAATCTCAAAATTTCTGCTGTCAAATAAGAACTTTTATTCTCACACGCAATAAAATAAGCAGCATCAATTCGTTTAAAATCCTCATCAGCTTCTTGATCCGGAGTCAAACTGCTAGTTTTATTTATCTTCTCCATTTCTGATAAAGATACATAAACTCCGTTACCATAAAAACCATTTCCTAAAATACCGGAAGGACGATAAGCAAATCCCTTTGCTTCTGCCTCTTCAATGAAACTTAACTTTGTACCCATTGCAGCACCTCTGAAAAACAAAAGATATGATTAAAAATTCCATCCTCATTTATAAATCACATTCAATTAATATTAACAAAAAATTAAACTAGCTTATTGAATTTAACAACCTATTTTTTAGTTCTGCTAATAATTCTTTCATTTCTTCAATATTCGGTAAAAACTCATATTCGACCAAGTCTCCAATCATAACCGAATCTTTATTTTCTATTGCCGATACCAACTCATGCAAATGTTCTGTAAGTGAATCAAAAAAAGAATCAAAAGACATTCCATTTACTTCCAAGTTATTAAAAATATCTAACTCTAAATTCTTTGATGCAAGAAAAATAGAAATAGAACCATCTATTAAAGTTGTCAATTTCTGAATAATCTCCATAGCATCTTTATCACAAGCTTTTTGAAGCAATGTAGATACTTCAGGCAATACCGGAATCAACTCCTCATAAAGCGGCAATATATCTGTAATACGTAAAATAATACTCTCTTGAGCATTTCCTGTAAATCCTAAATCTAACATTTGAAAAACTTTAGAAATCACGATTCCAAGTTTCTCACATAAGATAACAATATCTTGTATTACATCTGTTCCCAAAGGAAAATTATCTTCAGATAATGAAGAAACTTTTTTCTTTAAATCCACCAACTCTTCCGATAAAAGAGTTTTCAATGAAAGGATTTCCGGTTTTAATGAGAAAATTTCCATTATCTGATTCATACCGCTTTCAATCCAATCCAAAGAATCTTCTATATTAGAGAAAAAATCATTCCACTTATTTTCAGTTACATACTGTTTTAATAAATCAATATATAGCAATATTTGTTCTATTGAAAGCTTTGAAACTCCAATAATATCTTTAAACTCAAATTCTATTTTTTCGATTTTCTCTATTTCAATTGCTTTTAAAGATTCATCATCTGCAAATGAATATTCATTACCGTCAATTAAAATTTTTGTAACAAATTGCGGTATCTTTTCTTTTGCAAAAAAATCAGTAATACCATTTACTATATCAAATGCTGTTTTTTCGTCCTCAATCTCAATAGATAAAAGTTTATCATTAACATAAACATCCATATTTCCTCTCCGTTATTATTTACCTAAATTATCAAATTTCTTACGACTGTCTTCCAGTTCCTGACCGGCTTGTTCCATTTTGATAAATTGTTCTTTCAATTTTCTTTCTTCATCGACCAGCTTTTCTTCATATTTGTCTATCTCTTTTTGCTTATTTTCTCTCATTCTTTTTAATCTATCATCTCGCATATCAAAAAAACCGGTACTTTTTTGCATATACCCTTTCAATAAATTATTAATTTCAACAGCAATACCGGTATCAGGAATAAAATCTTGATTTGTATCTTTAGCAAAAAGTTCCTTTACTCCATCCGGGTATTTCTCCATAACTTCAATAAATTTATCTATAAACTTATCTTCATCAAATTCCAACAATCCTTTAAATTTATTTCCGCCACCGGTCTCATTTGTAGAAATTCCTATTTGAGATAACATAGAAAATTCTGCACCATATTTAGTCGGATACGAATTCATTATAATAGTTCTCAATTTTAACGATAAACTTCTTAACTCTGATTCAGAATTTAAAGAACCTTTTTTATTTTCCTTATCTTCATCCGACAAAGTTTCATCTGAACCGACAAAAGACGTTCTGGTATTAATCATATCAATCAATTGATTGTACTCTGCCAGAAATTCAGTAATATCACCTACCATCTTTGAATAATCATAATCAACATTCAAAGATGCCTCTCCGTCAGTTTTGTCCAAAATTGTTATAGAAACCCCTTTTAATAAATCATCAACAACATTTGATTTTCTTGTAACACGCAATCCGTCCAATTCTAAAACAGCGTCTTGTGGTTTTCCCAATTCATTTGCAAAAACAATTTCACCGTTTTCATTTTGATTATCATTTTTTGTATAAATTCTTATTTTTCCAACATTCAATTCTGTCTTAGAATCCATGTTTTTAAAAGATATTCCCAACAATTCACTGTCTTGCGGAAGTTTCTCACTCAAATTAAACGAATATGTTTCATTAACATTTGAAATATTAAAATCATTTAGAGGAATTCTTCCTTTTGAAGTATCCAACTCTATCAAGTACAAAGATTGATTAGAGTAATTATTGTTTATTTCTGCAATGACATCATTCTCATTGACATGTTCAGATGTAATTTCAGTAGATTGTTTTTCCGGCAAGTTCAATATGAATTTATCTCCGGGAAGCTCTATCCCCATTACGGATGACTTTCCTACTTCAGAAAATGCTTCCTCTCCATATTGTTGAGTTTGCTCCGATTCACTATCAACATTTTCTGCAACATTTTCTTTTATCGTTGCAAATAAATTTAAATCTATAAAAACAGAATTATTTTGAGGGATTTCTTCATTTGACATATCCAAAGTACAAGACTGCCCATTTTCTATTACAAAAGGAACATTTTCTGTTGAATTATTTTCAATATCTAAAGAATACTCTTTATCAATAGCGATATTTTCTGAAAAAAATCCCATCTTTTTAAATAAATCTTTACTATTCTCATTCGAAAAGATAATTCTACTGTCTTCTCCGACAGATTTTGATTCCAATATTAAAACTCTGGTACGCGAAGTATTGGAAATAACAGATGATTTTACGACATCTTTAGCTTGATCTAATATTTCTTTATGAAATTTTTCAATATTACCACCGGAAAAACGTATATTAGCTGTTTTACCTGAACTCGATATTTGATAATTTCCGGCTTCAACCTTAAAATTTTTATTCAATGGAATACTGGCTATTTTATGTGCAGAAGCCTTTTCTATTACATTAACGGAATATTCACCTCTATCCGCTGTTTTCTCTATTTTAGTTGTTATCTGAGAAGAACTACTTTCTCCTATTTTATTTTCAAACGAACTACCAGTTCCATAAAGCCGCTTAGCAATTTTATCTAATGACAAAACTTTTTGACCAACTTCTCCCATGCTTTGACGAGTTTCATCGATCTTTTTCTTTTCGTCATTCATTTTATCAACTTTTTCCCGTTTTTTATTCATAATCTTCTCAATAGTAGCTTGAGAATTATATTTATTTGATAAACCGGGAACAATACTTCCACTATCAGCCATACTTTTCTCCATTAATAGTGGATCATTATAACAAAATAACCCTTTTTTACTACACTTTTTAATATTTAGATAAGTTAAGCAATCTCATTAAAAATTGTATCGTTAAACTCTTGCAACATTGCAATTAAATGTCTTATCTCCTTATATGGAAATTCATAAACTAATTTGGAAGTCTCTTTATCAAAAATACGGATAACAACTCTATTGATATCCTTATCAAAATTCATTTGAACTTCTTTACCTTGTTGTTCCAATGCACGATTATATTTCTCAATAACCTTTTTTACTCGTTCAATATTCTCGCTGCTATCCATTCCCAAATCAGATTCAACGACTTTGCTATTTCCATTTCTTTCGGAGTCTACGCCTTGCAATTGCAAAATATTAGATGGAAAATTTCTTTTATCACTTATAAAAACAAGCCCAGACACAGCAAACCTCCTTCATCTAGAAAATGAAGATTTTAATTATTCTAAATTAAAAAAATAAGTTACCCCTCTTTTTTATTCAGAGAGGTAACTAAAAAAAATATGATTAAAACTTCTCCCCAGAAGAAAGATGCAATTCATCTACCTATTTTTTATTAAAAAATAAAATTAACCCAACAATCTTATAACAGATTGAGATTTTGTATTTGCTTGAGCTAACATTGCAGAACCAGCTTGAACCAAAATGTTATCTCTTGTAAAATTAACCATTTCACTAGCCATATCAGCATCTCTGATAACAGATTCTGCTGCTTGTAAGTTTTCAGCTGCAATAGCAACACCTTTTTGAGCTACTTCAAAACGATTCTGGTAAGCACCTAAATCAGCTCTTTGTTTGTTCAAAGTTTTTAAAGCTTCATCAATAGTAGCTAAAGAACCATTAGCTTCGTCAGCTGTTGCTAAAGAAATCTGAGTTATACCAAGTCCTGTTGCAGTCATATCTCCAACAGAAACAGCCTTTCTTTGATCAACATTTGCACCAACATGTAACATTAATGCACTTTCTTCACCAGCAAATTTACCAGTCAACATATTCATACCGTTAAATTGAGCATGAGATGCAATTCTGTTAATTTCATCAATCATTTGACTAACTTCAACTTGAATGTACATTCTGTCTTCGTCAGAATAAACACCATTTGAAGCTTGAATAGCCAATTCACGGATTCTTTGAAGAACATCTTGAGATTCTTGTAAATATCCTTCTGTAGCTTGTACAAAAGAAACACCGTTTTGGATATTTCTTTCAGCCTGGCTCAAACCTCTGATTTGGCTTCTCATTTTTTCAGATACAGCCAAATTTGCAGCATCATCACCCGCACGATTGATTTTTTGACCTGAAGACAATTTTTCGATATCTTTTCCCAAAGATACGTTTTTAAACTTCAAGCTGTTGTTTGCATTAATTGATGTCATATTGTGATTAATAACCATATTACCCTCCATAAGTAATCTTCAACTACAGTTAGATAAAAGTAGAAAGAAGAGATTTTTACAGGTTTACTCCTGATATCAGATTAAGATGTTTTATAGATAGGCAAATTATAATCATAGATACATCTTTTTTAATCAAATTATGTCACAACGATTTTCCTCTCCTTTACCCAAAGAAGAGGAAAAAATCATTAATTTCAAAGAACAATTTTATTTAAACAAAAATCACTGTAATAATCTCATAACAGCTTGAGTTTTTTGGTTTGCCTGTGCCAACATTGAAGTTGAAGCTTGAACCAAAATATTATCTCTAGTAAAATTAACCATTTCACTAGCCATATCTGTATCTCTGATAACAGACTCAGCTGCCTGTAAGTTTTCGGCACCAATTGCAAGCCCTTTTGTTGCATGCTCTAATCTATTTTGATAAGCACCTAAATCAGCTCTTTGCTTATTCAACATTTTTAAAGCAGCATCGATTGTTCCGATTGTCATATTAGCTCCGTCAGATGTTGACAAAGAAATCATTCCGTCAGTACCATCTCCTTGACGAAGACCAAGACCTGTTGCTGTCATATCTCCGATGAAAACTTGTTTACGTTGATCCATATTTGCACCGATATGAAGCCACATTGAAGCTGTAGCAGAACCTTCACCACCTTCTGGATTTGCAAATCTACCAGTCAACATATTCATACCGTTAAACTGTGCATGAGATGCAATTCTGTCAATTTCATCAACTAATTGACTTACTTCAACTTGAATATACATTCTGTCTTCGTTTGTATAAACGCCGTTTGAAGCTTGAACAGCCAACTCACGAATTCTTTGCAAAATATCTTGAGTTTCTTGCAAATATCCTTCTGTTGTCTGAACAAAAGAAATTCCGTTTTCTGCATTCTTTTCAGCTTGAACCAAACCTCTGATTTGGCTTCTCATTTTTTCAGATACTGCTAAATTTGCTGCATCATCACCTGCACGGTTGATTTTTTGACCTGATGATAACTTTTCCATACTTGAATTAAGGGAAAGTCCATTGAATTTTGCCTGACGATTGGCATAGATTGAAGAGAGATTGTGATTGATAACCATAGTGTTT
>JAXJQT010000564.1:0-2242 GCA_036311025.1 Spirochaetota bacterium | reverse complement strand
GAGGATATTAATGAAAGATTTTTCTAAACTTACTTTAATTCTTTTTACGATTATTTGTTTAAACATAGTAAGTTGTGACACAACTACCGAAGAAAAAAAATCAGAAGAAAAGCAGTCAACGACATTGCAAAACCTTATAAATAATGCAACCGACGGCGACACTATCAACCTGGAAGAGTGGGAAAATGTCACCGATTACACTGCGACAATCGATAAAAAATTGACAATCACAAGCGGAAATCTTAACGGTGCAAGCTTAACTGTAAAAGCCGAAAATGTGAAACTGGAAAAAATACAAAACCTTTCGGTAGAAACGTCGTCACGGCTTACAATAAAAGACAGCAAGTTAAACAATCTGTTACTCGGCGGTAATGCTGAGTCTCGCAATACAACTCTTAAAATAAACGTAACAGTAGAAAACTGTGAAATTAGCGAAAAAGTAGAAATTAACAGCAGTGCAAAATTAAACATTGCCGGTAAGAAAACTGAAATTGCCAAAATCGTCGTAGCTGTAGCTCCAGAAGATTGTAAAATCCTTTGTACTACCGAAATCGATACTACAAAAATTAAAAATGCTGTAGTTGATAAAAACGATAAAAAGCTTGAAAATGTAGTAAGCAAAGCATACAAAATCATCTATCATTCAAATTGCAATGAAATCGCCGACATTGAAGATTTCTTTTCACCGGATGAAGGAACGATTACCTTACCTACTGACATTTTTAAAATTAATGGACATGTTCTTGAGGGCTGGTACAAAGATAAAGAATTTACTGAATCTTTTGAAGATTCTATCAATGTAAGTGACAAAACAGCAGATATTCATGTTTACGCTAAGTTGGGAAATATTATCGGAACATATCAACTGATTGACGAAACTGCAAAAACTGAAATTAAAGATAACGGTTCATTTATTACTACAACCGCAGACAATAAGACAATGAACGGAACATGGAAAAAAGCAGAAAAAGGATATACCTTTACTTTTGGCGGCGACTACAACGGCATGACTGGAACAACAACAATTGTCGAATATGACGTTGTTGAAATGGTTTGTGCAGATATGGGAATCAACTCTTATGCAGTGAAAAAATCAAATGAAAATGTTGATTTATCAGGAACATGGACTGACGGTAACTATACAATAGTAATAACATCTGACAATACTTTCAATATAGAAACAGAAGAAGGAGCTCTAAGCGGAACAGTAGAGCAAACAGGTAATTGCTTTACTCTGACTCTAACAGATAGCAATTATGATTTTTCTACAGGTGCGGTTTCTGCATCGGGAAAAGCATATATTTCCAGTACTGCAGATTACTCACAAAGTATTTATACAAAAAAATAATTAATTTTGTCCCCCTGGCAATATACGAATAAAACAGGAGAAAATGAAAAGACAACATTGCTCGTGTTCGTCCTTTTGTAAAAGGTAAAAGCTAACCCAGCATAAAAAATTAGCACAGACGGTGAAGAGAAAATCTTCGCCGTTTTTTTATAGAAAACTATCAAAACAGTATTTAAAAGACACTTCACTGCTTGACGACTGGAAGATTTTTCAGAATGAGAGCGATACCAAAGATAAATGTGTGATTGAATTTGAAAATGAGAAGCTACAGACTTTTACCGGTAAGACATTTGAGAAAAGAGAAAACTTTGAAAAAGATGTAGCAGATTTCCTGACAAAACTTATCGATTTTCATACAAAACCTACAGTATTTCAGTCAACTGAAAATATCAAAGTAGGAGATATTGCCTACAGCGACGGTTCTGTTTCCAAAGATTATAACAGTAGCAAAACACCGGTAGGAATTGTTATAGAGGTAAAGGATGGTTTTGCAACAAAAATTGTAAGCCTTACAAAAACTAGGGCTGATTGGAATGATGCAAAAAGATGGTGCGATGACTATACAGATGCATCCGGCAACAGAGAATGGTATTTACCGACAAAGGATGAACTGAATCAACTGTATCTAGTAAAAGGCTATGTGAATACAACTATAGAGAAAATAATTGACGGCGGCGGTACTGCTACAAAACTTGGTCCCGGTTACTACTGGTCGTCGTCTCAGTACAATAATGGTAGTTCATGGTGTCAGAGGTTCAGCGTCGGTGGTCAGTACTACGGCAACAAGGATGATACGGAATCCGTCAGAGCTGTTCGGGATTTTTAAGAATTTAACTATTTAGGATCAGATTTTTTTTCAGTCCAGCTATGTATCAGAGAGCTGTTATGTTAGAT
>JAXJQT010000563.1:0-2343 GCA_036311025.1 Spirochaetota bacterium | reverse complement strand
GAGATGTTCGGTAAAAGTCCTTTGTAATATTTTTCAGCTTTTATTGACGGGCACACCAGGCAGTAAGCGTTTTTCATAAATGTAGACATCATTTTGCGTACCATGCCGCGAGTAAATATTTTCCCGTTTAAAATATAATGACGATATTCTTCCCACATTGTATGAGTAGATTGTACCAACGGCAGTCGCAATTTTTTAGCTGCTTTCTTTCCGTAAAGGGCAACGGTAAATTCCGTATGAGTATGAATAATGTCGATTTTCTTTTTTTTCAAAAAGCGAATTATCGGGAAATAGTTGAATAAAAAACCTAATCGTGCATCTGTACCGCTGCCAAACGATGCGTTGATAGAAGGAATTCTATAAACATTAGGGTCTTTTTCTTCGTAATCCGGTACATCAACAGTGATGACGATAACATTGTGACCTTTTTTTTCTAATCCTTCTTTTAATTGAACTACGGAAGTTGTAACTCCGTTTTTGATAGGAATATAGGCATCTGAGAAAATTGCAATGTTCATATAAACTCCGTTAAAGTGATTTTAAATTTTCATAAAGAATACAGATATTTCTGTCTTTATTTGTTATATCGGGTTCTATGATTTTGATTATTTCATCTTTTCTTGTTGAAAAATCAGACTCAGTAATTCCCGTGTCGACAAAAGTATTCTTTATTATATTTTTGAAGCGTTGATTTCTTATAAGAATCGTTTTTTTAAATAGAAAATATGCAAATAAAGTTATTATCAGTATCGCCAAAAAAACGGAACGAAATACTACGCCCGTATAGACATGAGGGAAAAACTTTTGAACACAAAATTGTACTGATAATAAGATAAAGAAATAAAAAATTACAATGGAAACAATCTTTTTTTCTTGAGCCGAACGCTCCTGAATAATTCTTTCGATAAGTGTTTGTTGTAACTCTTCATTTGTCATATTTGCCACCATATTTTTAAAAGAATGCATTATAATGTTTTATTTTATACAACGTCAAGTTTAGTCATTGTGAAATAATATTTTTTATAATTTACATAAGTTTTTACTAATCTGAAACTTTTATTAATTACGAAAAAAATCTTTCTGTTTATCCTTGAAAGAACTTGTTAATAAACTCTTTTTAAGTTATATAAGCACAAATTATTTCTGTTTTATATTTATATTTAATATAAAATTTTAGGGGCAAACGAAGTATGAATAGACTAAATAATATTTTTATTCCGCAAAAGAAGATATATTCGATTATATTTTATGCAGTGATTACTGTTATAAGTTTGGGAATGTTGCTCGGACTTTTGTATATCGAAACAGACAGTAACATTGTAGGGCTTTTGCCTCGTAATAAAACTTCACTCGAAGATGCCAGAAAAATTGCTGAGTACAAAAAAGAATTTCCGTCGTCTGATAACTCAGTTTTTATGGCTGTAGAATTCGGTGAAATGACACAAGAAAAATTTAAGAGATTAAAAGAGTTGAATGACAGACTTCAAAATCTGGAAGTTGACGGTGTGAAGTATGTTTCTACCGTTCTTTCTCCGTTCAATTCTATTTATTTCAGTAAAGTAGGTAATACATTTACGGTAAAAAACTTTTTGACTAATCAATCGTACGAAAACTTTGAAAAGGTTTTAGAAGAAGCCGGCAGAAGTGAGATTATTACTGGTGCGGTTCTTGCCTATAATAAAAAAAGTGTAGCAATGCTTGTAAATATGAACGACGATGCGATTGTGAAGAAAACTGACAAGAAAACACTTTATCATCATATAGGAGAGATATTTTTCCGCAAAAATTATGATGAAGCTCCTTTAAAAAGAACGCAGTTCTGCAAGGCAGTAAATGACGTTTTGGATGATTATCGTGATGATTTTAATATTTACGTTGCCGGTGTGGGAATTTACGAGGAAAAATCGGAACAGTATATAGTAAAAGATATTGTAACTTTGATTGCTCCGGCGATTTTGATGATTATTGTTGCATTGTTTTTTAACTTCCGTTCAAAAAGAGGAACATTGTTGCCGTTGACGGGAATTTTGTTGAGTTTGCTGTGGACTGTCGGTGCGATGTCGTGGAGCGGAACAAAATTGACAGTTGTTGGGATTGTAATTCCTTTATTGATATTGACCGTGGGGAGTTCCTATACGCTTCATTATTTAAATGCTTACTATCTTCATGCCAAAGAAAAAGATAAACGTACGCTTATTTCAATTACAAACAAAGCTATTTTCCCTACAATCGCACTTGCAGCTTTGACTACAGCTATCGGTTTTGCTTCATTTTTTACATCTCAAATGAAAGCAATGAGAATATTCGGGTTTTGGATTATTATGAGTATAATTTTGACTGTAT
>JAXJQT010000562.1:0-3038 GCA_036311025.1 Spirochaetota bacterium | reverse complement strand
GTAATGCCCAACCTACGTTCCAGTAGTCAGTTTTGTTGTTCCAGTAAAGTTTTTTCAAATCCGTTTTTGTTGTAAGATTTCCCAATCCTTCATTAGTAGCAAAGAATGTAGCTTCTTGATCTGTTAATTTATTAAGACTTGCTTCAGAAAGTTTATTCAATACTCCGCTTGCTTGATCTCCGTAGAAGTTTCTCAAGATAAAACCAACACCTAAGCTGATGTCTTTATCAAAGTACATCGTTACACGCATTTGATTGTACATACTCTTAGCATTAATACTGTCTTTCAATGCTTTCCACGTATTTTCAGTATGAATCCCTTTTTCACAACCATAGTAAGCATCGTAGTAGCTAAGTTCCATTTGGTACAAGAACTCTACGCTTTTCAATACTTTAGAAATATTGCTGTAAGTAAAGTCAGCCCAAATAGTATTGAATGTGAACAAGTTTGTTGAATCTACTTTGTTTTTCTTGTTAACGCTCAAAGTACCATCTTGATAGTTTGTATAAGAGAATGTTACCCCTAAGTTAGCTGACAAGTTCTTCCATTGTGTCCCGATGAACGGACTTGATAAGAAGTCAATTTGACGTTTATCTCCGTCATATTCTTCCTCATCTTTCATCAATGGAGAGTCCATTTTTCCGACAACGATTTCTTCTTTTGTTCCCACTTTCAACAATTTGTTTTTCAATGGATAAATTGCAAAATCTACTGCTGTCAAAATTGACGCACCGCGGTCATTGTCATAGTAAGGATTAGCACCTACTGTGTAGTTTTCTGTTCCGTTTACACGGCGAGATGAATCATCCCATCCACTGAACTGTCCGTCTTGTGCTCCAAGTAAACCTTTGAACATTGTACCGGCTGCTTTCATTGAAACACCAACATTAAAGAAGCTTGGCATTACATAAGTCACATTTGCCAATACAGCTGAGTTAGCGAATATATCCCACTCATCTTTCTTAGTTCTGTATTTTGCATAGTCTAATACGTTGTCATCTTCTTTGATGTCGTTCATGTAAATAGTAGAAGCATTTGTTGCAACTTCAGCTTCGATTGTAAGTCCTTTGATTGGAGTAACTCTTACCCAAGGGGCTACTGTTAATTCTCCGTTCATGAACATATCAAGAGCTGACGGTGACCATGATGCCCAATATGCTACTGCACCAAATTCTGCTACATTGCCTACTTTGTAATCTGCATTCAAGTAAGCCATGTATTTGTGGTCATTTGTAAGCATACGTCCAGGGTTTGTTGCTCCTGAAAGCCATACTTCTCCGCCACCTTTTTCATCTGCCATATCTCTCCAGCTGTGTGCCAAACCTACTAAAATGTTAAGGCCTTTCACTTTCTTTGGATGAATATAGAACTCGATGTTAGATGCAATTTCTTCTTTCCAACCTGTTCTTGCTCCTGAAAGCATTCCCATTGGGTCTTTAGATTTTGCACCGTTGTTACCCATGATTCCTAATTTTGCTTCAAAGTCGTCAAATGGGAAACTGATTACAATCTGGTCAATCCAAATTACGTTGTTATCTGAGTTTAATGATGAATCCCAAGTAGATGTGTATTCTCCGACATATCTTCCCCATGCTCCGTTTTTAGCAAAAGGTCCGAAAAGCAATCCCATGTACTGGCTTGCTGCATCACGTTGGATTTCATTCATTGCATCTACACGTGCTGTAGCATCACTAGCTTTCCAGTAACTTGAATAGTTAGTTTCTACATTGAAGTTGAAATTGATTTCAGCATCCAACTGCATGTGTTTGAATACCATTCCGTGTACTTTGAATGTTGAAGATGATCTTAATCTTGTTTTATCTAACCATACACGTGTAGCATTTCCTGCAGTAGTACCGTTTTCACCTTCCCATCTATGAGAAAGGTTTGTGTCTTCGATAGTAAGACCAGTAGCTGGCTCATCTTGAAGAACAACTTTCTTTTCTTCATCTAGTTCGCCTGTTTTTACAGGTACAGTACCTGTATTTACAGTTCCATCTTTGTTATATTTTACACGCTGAGAAAGGTTTGATCCGAACCACATGTTGTAAGTGTTTCTTGACCACATACCAAAGTTTAATTTTGGATATTCTTCTTCTGCTTCTGCAGCTGCCGCAGCACCTGCTCCGCCTGCTTTAGGTCGTCTTACTACACCGTTTTTACTTCCGAACGGATTAGCTACTGATTCCGGCATTTCAGGGTCTTCGAAATATGCGATATCTCCCTCTAAAGCCGGGTCATAGAATTTATAAAATTCTTTTGCTCTTTCCATTACAAAGCGATATTCCCATTCACCTTGTGCATTTTTTACCATCGGTTCTCCAGGTACTTTCCAGTTACCGGTCATTGTACCGATACAGTTTACGGCTGCCATGTTGTCATTTTTATATGTAATGATACATGTCCATTTACCGTCTTTTTCTTCATATGTAACTTTTGCATTTGCTGCCATTACGGAGAACAGCATCATTGCAGCTACAAATAATCCAATAAGCTTTTTCATGACTTCTTTTCTCCTTTAATTACATTTTTGAATTCCAGTCCCAAAGAACATCAAATTCTTTGTCCCAGAGTACTTTTAATCCCTCTGCATTTCCATAGATATCTGCAAGTGGAGTTGTTGCTTCCGCTAATGCAGTTTCTGCAACTTCTAAAGCTTTTTTTTCACTAGAAGTAGCGTTGCTTTCTGCTTTATCTACAACAGCTTTTGCATCTGTGTAAGTTTTTTTAGCTACTTCATAAACATCTTTTAGTGGTTTATATTTAGCAACCCATTCTTCTTTGTTTTTCCAAAACTCTTTATTTCCTTCCAATTTTCTGAAAGCTTCATATTCCATTAGGATTTCATATTTAGCATCTCCATCAGCTTCTTCGAATTCTTTAGAATAGTCAGCCCAAGATGTGGCACCTTCAGAACGCATAGCTGTGTAAAGAGTAGAATTGTCTGCTGGGTTATAAACCTGACATGCTACTACTGACAGCAACAATGCACCGACTAATGCCAGAGCGGTAATTGCTCTTTTCATATTTGTTCCTCC
>JAXJQT010000561.1:0-3951 GCA_036311025.1 Spirochaetota bacterium | reverse complement strand
GTATTATGTAGCACAATTTTTGCTATTGGATAATCTTGCATACACAGGAATAATATCGCCGGTTGCCGGTGCATGGGCAACTTTCTTTTTATTTCTACCTGTAGCAATTACATTAGTTATACGTTCAAAAACTTAGAAAATATAAGGGGAAAATTATGGGTAAATTATATGCCGGAATCGATATCGGCGGTACTACAGCTAAAATCGGTTTGGTTGATGAAAACGGAAATATTGTAGTAAAAACACAAGCTAAAACAGAAAAAAATGCACACTGGCAAGCAATTATGAATGCCTACATTGACCCGATTGTTCAATGGAAAAATGAAGGAAAAGAAATTGTCGGTGTCGGTGTCGGTGGTCCGGGAGCTTTTGATAAAAACAGACGTTCTTTGAGAACCTGCGTAAATATCCCGCCGCTGTTAAATGAACCAATTATCGAATATATCGAACAACGTTTAAATGTTCCGGCTTTCGGTGACAACGATGCGACTTGTGCTGCCGTAGGAGAACACATTTTCGGTGCAGGAAAAGATTTTAAAAATTTCATAATGCTTACAATCGGTACCGGTGTCGGCGGCGGAATCGTATTAAACGATAAAGTTTACCGCGGAAGAGACGGATTTGCAGGAGAATTGGGACACGTTGTTGCTGTTCCGGGCGGACACTTATGCGGATGCGGAAATCGCGGTTGTATAGAAGCGTATGCATCAGCTACAGCAATTATCAATGAAGTTCGCAACGGAATAACAAGAGGTTCAATCACTTCATACGAAGGAATAGATCCGGAAACAATAAACGCTCAAATCATTTTCGATAAAGCAAAAGCCGGAGATGCAGCTTCTATACACGCCGTAGATAATGCAGCTGCTCACTTGGGAACTGTAATAGGAAGTTTTGTAAATATGTTAAACCTTGATGCCGTAATCATCGGAGGCGGTGTTTCTATGGCAGGAGACTTCTTCCTTGATAAAATCGCGTTCCACACAAAACAAATTGCATGGCCTTTATTTATGGAAAATCTTCCTATTTTACCGGCAAAACTTCAAAACGACGCCGGAATTATAGGTGCAGCATCATTAATATTAGAAGAGGAAAAATAATTTGTTTACCTTAGAGAAAAAAGACGAAAAAACTTTTGCAAGAGCCGGAACTGTACATCTTTATCACGGAGATGTACAAACTCCGGTTTTTATGCCGGTAGGTACAAACGGACCGGTAAAAACATTTCTTCCATACGAGATAAAAGAAATCAATGCTCAGATTATGCTGTCAAATGCATATCATTTATATTTACGACCGGGACTAGAGGTTATCGAAGAGATGGGAGGACTCCATTCTTTTGCCGGATGGGACAGAAATATCCTTACCGATTCCGGCGGCTTTCAGATTTTTTCACTCAGCTCTTTAAACAAAATAAAAAATGACGGAATTGAATTTCGTTCACACATTGACGGTTCAAAGCATTTTCTTTCACCGGAAAATGTCGTTGATGTACAGAGAGTTCTCGGTTCGGATATCATGATGGTACTTGACCATTGTACACCGCCGGAAATAACTCATAACCAAGCGGCAAAAGCTGTAGAAACTACAACCAGATGGGCTGCTCGTTCACGAGAACATTACGCAAAAGTCATAAATCCGGAAAAACAAAAACAATTCGGTATTGTTCAAGGTAATTTTTTCAAAGATTTAAGAGAAAAAAGTGCAAAAGAAACTATCGCAATTGATTTTGACGGTTACGCAATCGGCGGTCTTTCTGTAGGTGAATCCAAAGATGTATTTGCTGACATTTTATCCTACACGACTCCGCTTCTTCCGGAAAACAAGCCACGTTACCTAATGGGAGTCGGAACGCCGGAAGATATTTTTACGGGAGTTTCTGCCGGAATAGATATGTTTGACTGCGTATTTCCAACACGTATAGCACGAAACGGAAGTGTATTTACAAATCGCGGAAGGATTAATCTACGTAATGAAAAATATCGCCTTGACCATTCTCCGATGGATCCGGAATGTGATTGCTATATGTGTAAGAACTTTTCAAAAGCATATATTCGCCACCTTTTAAAGGTCGGAGAAATATCTGCATTACGAATGACAAGTTATCACAATATTTACTACATGAAAAAGTTAATGGAAAAAATCCGTGCTTCGATATTCGAAGGAACTTTTGTCGAATACCGTGATGATTTTTTGAGGAAATATAAAAATGAAACTTTATAAAATCTGTATCCTGTTTCTACTGTTTTGCATATCTGTTTTTCCGCAAAGCATATTCGCTGCAGAAAAACCGCAAGAAGAAGTCGAAGACATATTCACAATAAAAGACACTTTGCTGTACGGAATAGAAAGTGAAATTCAAGGTTTTGTAAAAGAGCAAAAGACCGAGCTTTCTGAAGAACACATGAACATATTGTACGAACGATATTTAAGTGCGGTTCTTATCCAAACTAAAATTGAAATGGTGCGATACTTTACGCAATGTGAAAATCTTCCTGAAAACATAAAAACTTATATTGCTGCTGAAGCAACCGGTGAAGACACTGATAAAGAATTGCGTATGGTACAGTTTTCTTTTCTTGCAAAACATGCAAATCAAGACTCTATCGATTTCCTCATAGACCAGCTTTCAGAAAATGACATTGTCACTCAACAAAATGCGGCTGTAGCATTATCAAAAGCTGATAAAGAACCGACGGCTGAACTTGTTTTAGAATATTTAAAATCTATAGACACAACTATCATCAACGACACTACAGATGACAGTGAGTACTCGGAAGATGAAGATTTTGAAGATGACGAAGAAATGGCAGAATTGTCCGATGATATCAAAACAATACTGCTTAGGGCATTCGGAGAATGGAAATATCAACCGGCTGCAGATTATTTAAAGCAACTTCTCGAAAGTGAAATCTCAGGTAAATTTGTGAAAATGTACGCCATGTCATCACTTGCACAAATCGGAGACCTCTCTGCAGTAGAATTAATGAGAGAAAAACTCGGAGACCCGGAAGTCAAAGTAAGAGAATTTGCCGCTGCTTCATTGGCAAGTTTTGAGAATGCAACAGTCTTGCCGATTTACATGGATATGTTACGTCATAACGATGCAAAGATAAGAGTCTATGCATGTCAAGGAATAGCAAAAAATAAGGATACGACAAAAGTCGACTTGTTGCTTTATAAATTTCAAAAAGACCCGGATACTTCCGTAAAAAATGAAGCGTTATGGACTTTATTATCTATGGGAAATACCGGCATTACACCGTTAAAAGAAACATTAGACAAGAAGAAACTTTCACCGTCAACTTTAGGTTCTATCGCCACCGGTACAGTAAAAACACCTTCCGCTGAAAACGTAGCATTTTTAAAAGAATTGTATGAGAATGCAGACAAGGCAGGCAAGAAAGTAGTTGAAAAAATTGTTTTCCGAACAGATTCACATTTCTTAGACCCTATTTTAGAATTGTTATTGCAATCTGAAGATCCGCAAATCAGACTTGCTGCAGCCGGAACTTTGAAAAAAATTAAAGATACGACTTTGATTAACAAGTTAAAAGATATGAAAGAAAATGATTCGGATGCAGCGGTAAAACGAACAGCAGCAAAGACATTAGAAATTATCGGAATACAATGAAATTAAAAGTTATTTCTTTATCTTTTATAATATCGGGAATCATCTGTCTGACCGGTTGTGCAGACAAAGCTAGAATCGAAAAAAACTATTTTAAAAGTCAGAAAACAGCAAGTACTCTCAATTTATTTTCTCCTAACGGAAAAATAAATATTCATGGCTGGGAAAAAGACTTCATTGAAATAGATGCAACAAAACGTATTTATTCTTTGTTTCCTGAACAAAATCTAATTAAGTTTCAAGCTGAGGAAATAGATAATAATTTTAATCTAAACGTATCTACAGCTGATTCCCTTGTAAATGCCGAAATTATTTTGGAT
>JAXJQT010000560.1:0-2042 GCA_036311025.1 Spirochaetota bacterium | reverse complement strand
TTCTTGCATGATGTAAATTCTAGTCGTACCTAATTCCGAAATAATCCAAAGTTGCTTTCATCTGATCTTGTCCCGTAAGACAAGTATCTCTTAAATATTCTCGTTCGATTTCCCAATTTTTAATGCCGCGATAATAATACATTTTGAGTTCTTCAGTTATGATAAAAGGAACGATGTTATGTTTAAGACATTCCTTGAACATAATCAAGCGACCGACACGCCCGTTTCCGTCCTGAAATGGATGAATAGATTCAAATCGAACATGAAAATCAAGAATATCATCGAAAGTAATTTTAGACTTAGAATTATATTCAAAAAGGAGTTTCTTTATAGTAGCTGCAACTTCTGCCGGCTTAGTTGTTTCAGAACCGCCGACTTCATTTTCCAGCATTTTATAATCTCCTACTTTAAACCAAGATTTCCGGCTGTCTGTAGTTCCGAATTTCAAAATAAAATGTAGCTGTTTTATAAGGCTTTCGCTAAGTTTTGTGTTAGCTCCCTCAATTATGAGGTCAATACAACGAAAGTGATTCACAGTTTCTACAATGTCATCAACCTTTACGGTACCATCAGTTTTTCCGAGAGTTTTTGTTTCAAAAATATAACGTGTTTGGTCGTGCGTAAGACATGAGCCTTCGATGTGATTGGAATTATAAGTAAGGTCAACTTGAAGTTTGTGATAAATTCCACCTTTCAAACCGGCTTCCTTCTCACGTTTGAGAAACGCTAAAAGGGTATCTTTGGTAACAGAATGGCGAGGCTTTCGTTCCGGCTTTACGGCAACAGAAGGAATCTTCCATGTTTTCCCTTCCAAAATAGCCCCTTCAATTCGCCCGTGGGCACAATAATTTCTTACGCTTCGTTCACTTAAATTCCAATTTTGTGCCGCCATTTCGACAGAAATATATTCAATCTTGCTCATAGGAAAAATTATATCTTATTATCGGCAAAATATAAAGCAACTTTCATTAATAAAATACCGCTGTATTTTGCCGATAAACTTTTATAACCCATGATTTACATCACCCAGTTTGTACAATACATTATTTCTCAGTCCGCCGTGACGATTAATGCGGCGTTTTTGCAATTTTCATCTGATAATCCGTTTGAACATAAAACTAACATTTTGCAGTCTCCCATAAAAATTATTGAACAGATAAACCGCTATTTGTTGATTATATTGGTGTACCTACTTCAATTAAATTGCCGTCCAAATCGTAAAACCGTATTACTCGTTGTCCCCAACGGTGTGTTATTAGGCGATTTACATATTCAACATTGGGGTATAGATTTTCTAATTTTTCAATAAAAGCTTCAATATCCTGTTCCTCAAAATATAATTCACAAGAATTGTTCTTTGGTACAATATCTTTGTGTAAAAATCTTTTCCATATTTTCTCATCTTGAAGGACAAGACCTTCTGTCAAAATCATGTTGCCGTCGTTATCAAGCACCAAGTTTAATCCAAACAAGTCGTGATAAAACTTTCTCGATTTTTCTATATCTTTAACTACAATTAAAATGTTTTTTAATTTCATATTATTTCTCCGGCAAAATTGTGATTTATTTTTTCATAAAACAATGTTCTGCAGATTTCAAATTTACTTTATCGTTTCATATAAAGCAGCGGATATGGTCTGCCTTGTTCATCTGTATCGGTTCTTTTATAAACCGTAAAACCCATGTGCTCATAAAATCCGATGGCTTGGGGATTTTGCTCGTTTACCGTGACTTTGTTGACCGAAAAGTTTTCAACTGCATACAGAATAAAATGTTTTCCTATGCCGTTTCCTCTTTTTTCGGGCGAAATAAAAAGCATTTCCAGTTTGCTGTTTTCTACCCCCATAAAGCCGCATGGAAGCCCATTCTCGTCTTCAGCGATTATTAAATGAGTGATTTCTTGCAAAGCCTGCGGAATACATTTTTTAATCTCTTCGATTTCGGATTCAGATAGAAACAGATGAGTTTTTCTGACTGACTTTTCCCATACATTTATAAGACAATCTATCAGTTCGGATGTTCTTTCGCGGGCGGTAATCATT
>JAXJQT010000559.1:0-1596 GCA_036311025.1 Spirochaetota bacterium | reverse complement strand
GAGTACCAGAGCTAATGTCGTAAGAAGCAGGAATAACGGGAAAAAAAAGCGATTTAACCATTCTGAAAGTTTGCTGTTTCTTTTAACTTGCTGATTAGGATATTTCTTTGATTCTGCACTACCTCGTATTTGTATTTCATCTTTTTCTGATTGGCTTTTTTTAGAGTTTACAGGATTATAATCTATTGAAATATTTTTGCTTTTTCCGCATCTGGGGCAATGGTCATTTTTGAATTTCTCCGGTGCACCGATAAAGCCGCAATACGGACATCTGATGTTGTTTAAATTTGCGTGGCAAAAAGGACAAACCTTTGCGTCACGTTCTACTTCATGTGCACATTTCCCGCAAATGTACATCATATTTTCTTTCTTATCACTCATAATTCTTTCATTGTGCAAAATAAAAACTTTGCCCTTCTCCTCGCCTTTTTATAAAAAAGCTGAGCTCGTATACAGAACTCAGCTTTTAAAGTTTTAAATAGAATCTTTACTTTTCAAGGTAGAATTCTACTCTTCTGTTTTTAGCCAACTGCTCTTTAGTTGCTTCCTGACTGAACGGTACAAGCGGTACATCTACTCCTCGACCGACAGATGTCATTCTGGATGCATTTATTCCCAGTTTTTTAAGTTTTCCGGCAATTACTTGAGCTCTTTGGTCAGACAACGCTCTTGCTCTGTCTTCATCAATTTTTTCTCTGAACTTATTGGCATGACCTTCGATTGTCACTTTATAAGAGCCGTATTTTTTCAAAGCTTTAGCCAACATATTGAGAACTTTTACATTTTTTGAAGAATCAACCATTTGGCTTGAATCCGGTTTGAACTCAATATTGCTAATCTTTATTTTCAAGCGTCCGTCTGCTTCTTTGATGATTAAAATATCTACCATTATCGGTTGAGCGTCTACTTGCAATACATTACCGACTAAGTCTTCTGCATAAATTCTTACAGGATAATCTTCGGCACTTTCTACAATTTCACCGTTTTCATTTTGTCCGTTCCACTTAATGTTGGACGTAGGTTTACCTACACCGGAGAATGAAGTAAATTCTTTTCCGGTTTGCGGATCTAAAACAGAAATCTTCCATTCTTTTATACCTGTAAGGTCATCAGAATCAATAATAATATTTAACTCATCATCAACATTGTCATTGTCCGGTGAGAAATATTCAGGATTATAAGACAATTTTATCTGCGGAGCCGTAGAATCAACTTTGAAAGTCGGTGTTTCTACAGTCGGCATATTACCGAATCTATACATTACAGTCATTTTTGCTGAATATAAACCGTCATCAACTTGTGTTCCGTCATTTTTCATGCCGTCCCAAATAACTTTTTCAGGTAATGATTTTTCTCCTTGGAATACTTTTACGACATCTTTTGCTTCATTGAGTATTTCAATCTTATATGCACTGATATCTTCTTTTACTCCGACCATCGGGATAATTTCGATAGTGTCATAAGGTGATTTTCCTTTAGGTGCCATCATTTCTTCGGATAATGTCAAGAATGCAGATGTATAGATATTTTTCAATTCAAACTTATCAATACTTGCAACAGTTTCATTTCCGGCAATATCACGCCCTGTGATGACAT
>JAXJQT010000558.1:0-2381 GCA_036311025.1 Spirochaetota bacterium | reverse complement strand
TAACAATCTCCACTCCTGCACCGTCACTTTTTTCAATACTGCCGATTTCCGCTGCCGGTACAACATCTATTCCCATTTTACTTTTGGCTAAATTTATAATCGCATTATCAACTTTCTCATCTTCTCCGAGAACTACATCGGGAAATCCCCACTTATTATCTTTTCCCTGAAAAACCAACATTTTGCCGTCAGCAATAACTACTGCTGCAACCTTATTAGTCAATTTTGATAAATCCATAATAACTAACTCCTTAACTTAAAATCGGCATTCCAATATTAAGCCGATAAACTTTATAGTCTTTTTCTTCCATATTTCAAGTTTTTTATAAACCTTTTTTTAAAAAACATACAAACTTTAGCTTATTTATCTGCATTATCGGTTATTCCGGCAGTCACGGCAAAATCAGCTTATTGTTTTTTGCGACATTAATCATTTGTATTTCAACAAAAAAAGTTTTATTCTCACGCTTCATTATTTTAAGAAAAAACTAAAGAGAAATATACTCTCAAAAAGCAGGAAAAAAAATGAAAACAATAATATTAGCTACAAAAAATCAGCATAAAACAAGAGAATTATCCGAGGTTTTCGGAGATTCCATTCAATTAAAAGATTTGACATCAATCAATTTTGATAAAGAAATAATCGAAGACGGAAATACATTTATCGAAAATGCCCTTATCAAATGTAAAGCAGTGTACGAAGCAACCGGACTTCCCGTGCTTGCCGACGACTCCGGATTGTGCGTAGAAGCTTGGGGCGAAAAACCGGGAATTCACACTGCACGTTACGGCGGACCGGGACTCAATGACGTACAACGCTACGAACTGATGTTAAAAGAAATGCAAGGCGAAACAAACAGAAATGCAGCTTATGTTTGTGCATTAGTACTTTATGTTTCACCAACACGTTTTTATATTGTACAAGAAGACTGTTGCGGTACATTACTTGAATCTCCGGTAGGAAACGGCGGATTCGGATACGACCCGATATTTTTTACGCCTGTATACGGCAAAGGAATGGCACAAATAAGTGACGATGAAAAAAATGCAATTTCTCATCGCGGTAAAGCTGCTGCTGCCATGAAAAAATTAATCGAAAGTTTAGACATCTAACAAAGGCTGAACGGGAAATATATTTTTATGAAAAGCACAACTGACAGTAAGAAATATTTCACATCAATTGAATACAAGTCGACTTGTACATCAACAAATACGCTGTTAATGGAACAAGATTTTGCAAATCACACGGTAATCTATACATTCGACCAAACACGCGGACGCGGGCGACTGGACAGAAGCTGGATTACCGTCCCGAACAAAAGTTTGGCACTTTCCGTCGGGTTGCGTAATATCTGCATTCAACCGATTTGGATTACAGCCATACTGTCAGTAGCAACCGTAACCACTTTGGAAAAATACGGGCTTTGTACCGCATGGATAAAATGGCCTAACGATATTTTTGTCGGACAATGCAAACTTGCCGGAATACTCACGGAATCGACTTGGAAAAACGGCAAAATCGACAAATGCGTCGCCGGCGTGGGAATCAATCTAAATTCTACTGCTGAGGAACTGGATTCTTTGATTACAAATAAAGCGGCAACATCCGTCATCGAACAATGCGGCAAAGAAATAAATCTGAAAAATTTTACAAACGACCTTTTAGAAAATATTGTAAAATATCTGGTTTTAACAGAAAGCGGCAACGTTTCTGAAATAAAACAACTTTGGCTGGCAAAAACGAAACTTATCGGAGAAAAAGCTGAAGTCTCGGAAATCTACAAAGACAGTCCGACTGTTTCAGGAATAATCGAAAATATCGACAATGACGGCTTTTTGTATTTGAATGACGGTACAAAAATATTAAAAATAGTTACCGGTGACATAAGAATTATCCTTTAGTCACCTTTTACAAAAATTGGGATACAAGAATAAAGCACAAAACACTTTATTTTATAAATATAAAAACTAAGGAGTTACCAAATGACAACGACAGAACTTTTAGGGCAAGCAGCCTGGGTAATGATTTTCGGAATGGGTATTGTATTCAGTTTCCTTATCATCTTAATAGGAGCAATCAAGCTTTCAAACAAGATAATCTGCATGCTCGGATTAAACAAGAATGAGTCCGCAAAACCGACTCCGGCACCGAAAAAAAAAGAAGTTCCGGTAGCTGCAATCGCTGCGGCAGTAAAAAATTACAGACAAAAGAATTAACAAATACTTTTTTTTAAAAAACCATATAGGAGAGGAAAATGGCAAAAAAAATAGCAGTTACAGATGTTGCATTGCGTGACGGACATCAGTCATTACTTGCAACAAGAATGTTGACTTCCGATATGTTGGAAATCGCTGAAAAAATGAATAAAGTTGGTTATTGG
>JAXJQT010000557.1:0-2837 GCA_036311025.1 Spirochaetota bacterium | reverse complement strand
TCCATAGACTGACCGGTGATCCGCCGTGGCGTTCTCTTGTAGAGCCGAAATGGACAACTGACAAGAAACAGATTTTAAATCAAATAAATCAATATTTAAAAGAAAAAAATATCTATCAAGGATGTTGGAGGAAATAAAAAATGAAAAAAATTCTTTTCTTATGTTTACCGTTAGTCTTACTTCTTAACGGTTGTCTTATGGGGGCAAGTTTTAAAACTACTTTTGATGAAAACAGTAAAACGTCTTTTTACGTGCCGACTTTAGTTGATTATTCGGCATATCTGTATATTTCAAGAGATTTACTTTCAAATGAATGTAATATGCGAATGAAAGTAAAAGATATTCAAGACAGCGAAGATGATGTTATGAATTATCGCCTGATAAAAATAGGAACAAGCAAACATTCTTTGGAGTTTGAAACATTCCCGGCAGAGCACGTAAAAAAAATCGATCGTGTTTATCAAGAGTTTGACGGAATAAAAAATACAGTACGAAAACATGCAGAGATTGCTGATATTCCGCTTACTGATCAGCAAGTTGATATTTTCAATGAAATGATGACTGACAAAGAAGTTATAAGCGTGACTTTTGTAGGTAATGAAGAAAAGACTGTAGAATTGCCGAGCAGAGAAAAAAGTGCAATTGACATGATGTTAAAAAAATACATGGAATTACTTTATTTATATTAATGCAGGAGCTTGTTTTACAATGAAAAAGTTTTTTTTATTAACATTTTTGTTTACCGTTTTTGTCGGTATGGCTCAAGAAATCGATATTCCTCGTCCAAAAAACGATTTACTCTACACTGAGTATACAGCCCGAAAAAGTTCTCCTTATATAAAAAAAGTGATTGAATCAAGCGGTTGGGTCGCAAAAGACGGTAAAAAGTTTGCTTTTTTTCAAGAAACTCCGTCTGTAATAAAAGTGGTAAATAATGGCGATGAAATGTCATTAAAAATAGGAAACAACAAACCTATAAAAATGAAAGTCGCATCCGGCGGCGGTGCAGGTGCAGAGTTTGCCGATGTCAATATTCTATTTACTGCCGATACCGCAGAAATCAACAGAGTTTTCACTATAAGCTGTGAGCCGGTCGGAAATAAAATGCGTTATTTCCTTCAACCGAAAACAAAAGACGGTGCTTTGGGCAAGGTTGAGTTTATGCGTTTTGTAAGTACAGACGACAAGCTTGAAAAATTAGAAATGAAATACAAAAATCAAACGATGATTGAGTTTAAATTCTTTAATACCGTAACAGGAGAAGTGATTGATGAAAAAATCTTTGATTAACAGAATAATCGTTTTTTCGATTATTACGCTTTCTGTATTATTGATAGTTTTCAGTTCGCTGAACTTAAAGCTTAATTCTCAGATTACAAATATGTTGCCGCGTGATGAAAACCTCATGCGAAGTGTGGCTCTTACGGCTGATTCCTCAGTTTCGGATAAATTGCTTCTTTATATACACAACGACGACCAAAAAGTTTTGGATTCAATGATAGATAAAGCTGATGCGGTCATAGAAACAGCGGATTTTCTTGTTCCGAACATTCCGACAGCACAACAAATTAATGAGATAAAACTTTATCTGCAAAAAAATGCTTTTGTTTTGTATCCGTATCAAGATTTCCCCTCTCCGTTCGGTGAGGAAGAAATGAAGCAACGGCTGGGAAAAAAGTTTGCATATTTAGAAAATAATCCCTTTGAGGATTTGGGCGAATTATTTTTTGCCGACCCGTTAAATCAGATTTCAGACTTGATGAAATTGCAATTTTCATCATCAAATATGTTATCAGTTTATCGTGACGGAATCCTGAGCGAAGACAAAACGTCTTACCTGAGAGTTTTCAGTACGGGAAGCAGTTCCAGTGATACAAAAAAAGCCGTTCCTTTGATAAGTATGGACAAGAAAATCAAAGCAATCTCTGATGAACTCGGCGGAGACGCCTTTTTATACGGAGCCCACTTTTATTTTGCAGAGTCATCTTCTACTATCCAAAGAGAAGTTTCTGTAATTTGTATACTTTCCATCCTGCTTACAATTTTCGTATTTTTCTTTTTCTTCCGCAATATAGAGCTTATTTTTTATGCTTTTATGCCGGTGGTTGCCGGAATGGGACTTACATTTGCGACTATTTTAATCTTTTGCAAGGAATTCGGGGCCATTGCGTTGGGATTCGGAGCGACGGCTGCCGGGATTTGTATCGATTATTCCATACATTATTTATTCAAAGCCGACTTTTATCCTACATTGAAAGATTTACGAAAAGGAATCGGGAAATCATTATTTATGGGCTACCTGACGACAGTGCTGTCATTTGTACTGTTGCTTTTGTCACGAATCGATTCTCTTGCAGAGATTGCACTGTTCGGTTGTCTGGTAATCACATTTTCCTTTGTTATTTGTTGGTTCGGACTTCAAAATTTGCTGTCGCCGGAAAAAATCTTTTACCAAGTAAAATACTTGTCTTTCGGTGAAAAGCTCTTCCCTAAATGGCGACTTCCTTTCATCTGTTTGTTTATATGTTTGGCTGTAGGTGCATTTTTTACACATTTAGAAACTGATTCCAGCAAGCTTGACATTGCCCACAAAGAATTAAACCAACGTGCTGCAAGAATCATTACGGAATTCGGCGAGTCTACAAACAATGTATTTATAGGTTTCCCCGGTAAAACTGAAAATGAAGCAATTGACAATGCCATGAAAGCGACTTTAGCTGTTTACAAGACAATGCCGGAACTTTTGTTTTTAAATCCGGCAATCTTTCTTCCTACCGAAGATGTCGTTAGTTCCAGAATTGATTACATTATAAATAATTTTGATAAACAAGCATTTC
>JAXJQT010000556.1:0-5281 GCA_036311025.1 Spirochaetota bacterium | reverse complement strand
TGCCGGCTGACGAATAGAACCACCGGTATCACTACCTAAAGCAAACGGAGCCAATCCTGCAGCTACAGCCGAAGCCGAACCACCGGAAGAACCGCCCGGTACACGTTGTGCATCATAAGGATTGCGAGTTTTGTGATAAGCCGAAGTTTCTGATGTTGACCCCATGGCAAATTCATCCATGTTAGTCTTTCCGACAATAATCGCTCCGGCTTTGCGAAGTGCATCGGCTGCAGTTGATTCATACGGAGAATTATATCCTTCCAATATACGTGAACCGCAAGTAGTTGGAAGTCCTTGTACCGTAATATTATCTTTTATTGCTACCGGCACACCGTCGATTTTAGAAAGAGCTTTGCCTTCTTTACGACGTTTATCAGCAGCATCCGCTTGTTCCAAAAGCATTTTTTCATCATTTACGCTGATATAACAATCAAGAACTTTGTCGTATTGCTTAATATTTTGCAATGTCTGTTCCATAATTTCACGACATGTAATTTTCCCTGACTCTAAATCAGCAATTAATTTTTCTATCTGATTAATCTTTTCCATAAATTATAATTCCTCCTGCCTCATCCGACAGCCTAACAATTAAATACAGTTAAATACACTAAAAAGTTCGAAATGTAAACACTGCAAGCTTTCAGTCTTTTTTCGAACCGGTTCCAAACAGACTCCAAAAGCCTAATTTTTTATCAAAATCATTCTTTTCTACATTAGTTTGTTCAATATTTCCGGTTTGTACTTCTGTAACATTTACAGTTTCCGAAACATTTTTGTTGTTATTATAACGACTTCGCGGCCGATGTCTTCTTTTCCTGCGTTTTGCCACATCTTCATCTTGCAATTTTCTCACCTTAATAATTCTGTGACGCGGGTCTTTACGCAATTCAAAAATCTTAGAATACGATTCCATCAAATGTGAAAGTCTGCCGAAACCGTATGTTCTCGGTGTAAAAGCCGGGTCAAGACGTTTTAAATTATTAGCAACACTGCTTAAATTTTTCCATTCGGATTCCTGCTCTATCATTTCATAAGCTTCTATCAAATGTTGCAACAATTCATCATCTTCTTTTTTAGTATCTTCGCTTTTTGTATTTTTCTGAGTTAATTCTTTTTTTATTCCCTCAAAATTTTTCTCAAGAATTTCTATATAACGAAATTCATTACAAGCATTTACAAGCGATTTCGGAGTTTTCTGCTCACCTATTCCCACCACAACTTTGCCGGACTCTCTCAATCTTACCGCAAGCTTTGTATAATCGCTGTCACTGGAAACTATAATAAAACCGTCAACTTCGCTTGTATACAAAATATCCATTGCATCGATAATTAACGCACTGTCGGTAGAATTTTTCCCTTGAGTATTTTTGAATTGCTGAATCGGTTGAATGGCATAATCCGGCAAAACTTTTTTCCAAGAAGTCATTCGCTGGTCAGTCCAATCGCCGTATATTCTCTTTATGGTAAGAAAACCGTGACGAATAGACTCTTTCATTATGAATTCAATATTTTTTGATGAAACATTTTCGCTGTCGATTAATACAGCCATTTTATTTTTTTCATTTTCTGTCATTCTTTATTCCTAATAGCCTTTCAACATATCGAAAAATTCCGAATCAGTAGAAATCACAAGCGACACATTTTCAGGAATATTTCTGTATGCTTCCATTTTTTTCATGAACTCATAAAATTCTCTCGTTGATTCATTGCGGTTGTATGCCTTGCTGTAGATTTCGGTAGCCTTTGCTTCGGCTTCTCCCATAATCTTGCGAGATTCCTCTTGTGCAGATGCCAAAATCTCCTTTGTCTTTTCTTCTATTTCACCAAACTTTTTCTCTCGATATTTTTCACCCTCAGAACGATAAGTCTGTGCAATTTTTTGACGCTCTGCACACATACTTTCATAAACAGATTTTAAATTGTCATCGATATAATTAATCTTCTTTACCCAGAAATTGACAATCTCAATTCCCATTTTTTCGAGCTCTTCCTCTGCCGCAATTTTCATTTCTTCAGATAAATTACTTCGTCCCAAGTCTATCTGCGGATAAACTAAATCTTCCTTTGTAAAACCTTGTTGCAACAACAGTTCGATAGTTCGCTCATCAAGTTGATTAACACGATTAGAATCACGTACAAGCGACTCAAACGGATGTTGCGAAACTACCTGACGAGACGCAGAATCAAGAATATTATCAAGACGCAACATCGCATTATTTATCGTAGACAAAGATTCAAAAAACAAAATCGGACTTTTTATTTTCCAGCGAACCGTAGTATCTACAAGAATCATTCTTTTGTCATAAGTCGGAAACTGTCGTACTTCGCCGCCCCAATCCATAATCATTTTAGGTAAAATATTAACCTTTTCGATATAAGGAATCTTAAAATGCAATCCGGCTGTAGTCACTTCACGTACAGGTTTACCCAAAAGCGTCACTACGGCACTTTGTGTTTCTTGCAATACATACACAGGCATCAATATCACAAACAACGCTACGACAATCGCAATCACAAAAGTCGGAACAAGCCATTTTTTATTTCTTTCATAAAACATTTTGTATTCAGATTTTTGCGGATTTACTTCTCTCATTTATTTTTCCTCCTTTACTTGTGCATTTTGTCCGTTGTTCAACGGTAAAAACGGCAGCACATTTTTTTGACTTTCATCGATTACTTGAACATTTTTAAAACGTTTTAAAACTTCCGCCCAAGTCTCAAGATAGATACGTTTTTTCGTAATTTCCGGAGCTTTAGAATACTCTCCGTAAAGCGAATTAAAATATTTAGCTTCACCTTCCGCAATTTTTACACGCTCGGCATAATATCCGCGAGCTTGTGCAATCACTCTTTCCGCTTCCCCCTCTACAGGGATAACTTTTTTGTTGTATTCAGTTTTCGCTTCGTTAACGATTTTGTCTTTTTCCTGCTGAGCCTGCAATACTTCGTTGTAGGCAGCTTCTACGGCTTGAGGCGGCGTAACGTTCATCAATTGAACCGTATTAATTTGGATTCCCATTTTCATGTAATCGCTCATTTGTTGCAATAATTCCGAAACTTTGAAAGTTATATCGGACTTTGCAATTGTGATAATCTCATCAAAGAGGTAATCCCCGCAAACTTTACTCATCGCAACAATCGATATTTCACGCAACGTTTTTTGCGGTTCTTTCAGATTAAAAAGATACGCTACCGGGTCGTTAATTTTGTATTGAACAATCCATTCTACATTTATAACTTTCAAATCCGCCGAAAGCATAGTCGCTTCACGCAATTCTTTATCTGTACGTCTATACTCACTGTCATAAGAACGTCCGGTACGATAACCGAACTCCTCCGTAAAAATACGCTTAACGGGAATCTTATAAGCCTGGTCAATACCAAAGGGCAACTTAAAGTTTAATCCCGGTTGCTGAGTTGCGGTAAATTTGCCGAATCGTGTAATAACCGCCATTTCATCTTTATCTACTATATAAAGTGACGTAAAAAACAATCCTGCCAATGCACAAAGCACGATTACCGTTGTAATGATAAAACCTTTTGAAAATTTCAATTTTTCCTCCGTTTTTCTGATTAATTTATAGATATAAACAGAAATTGCAAATTTTTTCATGCACTGTACACAATCTAATGTTTTACGTCTACAAAAAAATAGCCATGTTTTTTTAAAGGAATTTATTTTTAACAACGTCGTTAAATTTATTTTTAACAACATTGTTGCCGAAATGACCACAAAAGGGGATTTGCGTATGAATGAGATAAAAGTAGAAGACATAAAAGTCGGCGGAGCATTTTCCGAAGATGCATACATTTTCAACAACATGATTTTCATGCCTAAAAAAACTCATATTAAAGACTTTCATATCAAAGCACTTGAAGAATGGAAAATAGTTTCTGTTTTCTGTGACGGAGTCTTTATGACAGCCGACAGAAGTCCGGAAACTGACAGTACCGACGAAGCTGCCGAACATTCAGCTTCTGTTTCGCAAGCACTCGCTGATAATGAAAAAAACGCAGAATCCACTATTATAGATACAAAAAACAACGAATTAAAAAATGTTTATAGAGACTGGGTAAAACAGCTGACTTTCTTTTGCGACAGTATCATAAGAAATAAAGACCTAAACAGAACTACACTGCAAAACATGATGCAAGAAATGGAAAATGTTGTTTGGAAAAAAAGTGATGCCATTCAACTTATAATGGGAACAAACATTCCGCATGTTTCACGTGTTTTTCGTCAATCTATAGATTGTGCTTTGTATTCTTTGATGATGGCAAAACGAATGAATATGGCCGTATTGATGAAAAACAATCTAGTTCTGGGGGCGTTATTTCACGACATCGGAATGCTGAAAATCCCGAATGAGATATTAACAAAAGATTCACCGTTGACTGATGAAGACAGAATGAAAATCCGAGAGCACACACTCAACGGTTTTGTATGTCTGCGAGAAGCTAAATTTACACCGGTAATCGCCTCGGCTGCATTACAACATCACGAACGTATCGACGGTTCGGGATATCCGCAAAACAAAAAATCTGAAGAGATTACAAACATCGGAAAAATAATAGGTATTTTAGATACTTACAGTGCTTCTATTTCCGTGAAAGAGTTCGGAAAACCTATTCATGCAAAAGAAGCCGTTCACTATTTACTTCAGTTAAGCGGTACGTCATTTGATCCGCAATTGGTAAAAGAATTCGTTAAAAGTATTTCATTCTATCCATTGGGAAGCATGGTTTTACTTTCCAACGGAGTTCCGGCAAAAGTTATCGGTAATTCCGGAATCGCCATGCGTCCTATCGTTCAAACAATTGTCGACGGTGAAGAAAAACAAATTAACTTACGCGAACAAACTGATATTTATATAAAAACAACGTATGTACCCGACAGTCCAAACATAGAGAAATGAGCATAACTTGTAATGCATACTCTTTTTTGGTATAGTCGAAATAATTTTATTTATAGGTAAATTAAGATGAAGTCATCAAAACAACCTTTATTTTCTTTTGTCATCCCGGTATGGAATGAAGAAAAAAATATCCCGTTAGTCTATGACAAACTTATTGAAATCTTGCCGCAAATCAATGCAGATGCAGAATTTATTTTTATAAACGACGGAAGTACAGATAACAGCTTGGCAGAGTTAGACAAACTTGCAAATTATGACAAGCGAGTGCGTTATATCAATTTCTCACGCAATTTCGGACATCAGGCTGCTCTTACTGCCGGATTACAATATTCTCAAGGTGATGCTGTTGTCACTCTCGATTGTGA
>JAXJQT010000555.1:0-2000 GCA_036311025.1 Spirochaetota bacterium | reverse complement strand
CCTGTGTAAGTACGATTTTGCATTCTGACCGACATAATCGGCGACAACATGTCCGTCACCTTCCAATATATATTTGTAAATTATCAAACCGTCCAATCCAACCGGTCCTCTGGCATGATATTTATTTGTACTTACACCGACTTCCGCCCCCATTCCGTAGCGAAAACCGTCGGCAAAACGTGTCGAACAATTTACAACTACCGATGATGTATCTACATAAGCTTCGAAATATGCTCTGCTTTCGACATTTTCAGTAATGATACCGTCCGTATGGCCGGAACCGTAAGTATTTATATGCAAGACAGCATCCTCGATATTATCAACAACTTTTACGGACAATTCATAATCCAAATATTCCGTTTTCCAATCTTCTTCCGTTGCCATAACTGCATTTACCGAATATTTAATACAACGTTCGCAACAATGAAGTTTCACCTTTTTTGCTTCCAATTCAGCAAACAATTCAGGTAAAACGCTTTCTGCAATTTCTTTATGCACAAGCAAAGTTTCCGTAGCATTACAAACAGAAACATATTGAGTTTTGGCATCAACCACAACTTTTTTTGCCTTAGCAATATCTGCATATTTATCAATGTAAACATGACAAATCCCGTCGGCATGACCTAAAACCGGAATTAAAGAATTTTTCTGAATATATTGAACAAACGCATTTGAACCGCGAGGAATTATCAAATTGATATATTTGTTATATTGCAAAAGCTCACTCACATCTTCACGAGTTTCTATCAATTCAAGAGTATCACCGAAACGAGCATCTACATTTGAAACTGCATTTTTTATAACATCAAAAAGCTTACGATTTGAATATAAAGCTTCACTACCGCCTTTAAGTACGGCACAATTTCCGGACTTTATACACAATGCAGCTATCTGCACTAACGCGTCAGGACGAGATTCAAATATAACTCCGATAACTCCGATCGGCACACTGACTTTTGTCAATGTCAAACCTTCATCCAAAAGCATTGCTGAAAGTTTTTGATTTACCGGATCATCAAGTTTTATTAAACCTCTGATTCCGGAAACAACATCTTTAAGTTTATCTTCATCAAATTTTAAACGTTTCAATAACGGTTGAGCTAAATCACATTTTACGGCTTCATCTAAATCTTTTTGATTTGCCTCTTTTATATCCGCAAAATTTTCTTCTAATGCAACTGCCACTGCTTCTAATGCTTTATTTTTTAATTCTGTCGAAAAAACTCCGCTGTTTACAGAAGCTCGTTTTACTTTTTTTAATCGCTGTTCCAATTCACTCATTTTTTATCCTCTCTATTATTTTTTTCATGTAACACAACTTTATTCAATATTAAAGCTACTTTTTCAAAGTAAAATTCTTTTATGTTCAAAAAAAAGATTCTATATCTACTGAAATTATTTGAGAAACTATCAATTTTTTATTGATATAAAGGATTATTCACTATCCACTTCAGTCAACATCGTATAACAAATTACAACAACCGATAAAACAAAATGAATAGCAATCGTTGCAACAAACATTGCCCCTAAATTAAATACACTTCCCAGAACATTAAAAAATGTTGTTACAAACAAATTTATAAGCATTACAAGAATGTACAATGTCACCAAAACAAAAGGCAGAATTACTAAATACCATGAATTGTATTCTAATGCACGAAGTCTAAAAAACATACTGAGCAAAATACAAGACACATAAAGGAAAATAAACAATTTTGACAATTTGCAAGCAATCGCAGCACCTATAAAACTATGCGACAAACCGGTGTCAAATTCTCCGAATCCATCATAAAATTTTCGCAGGTCAAGCAATTTAAACAAAGAAAAATCCTCAGCACTTTCATAGTCATACGCCAAACGATAAAGAACACTCATGTCATAAGGGAAAGAAAGCAAGTTTTCTCTCAATTCATTATCCCAAAGATTATATTTTTTTGCCACTTCCGAAAGCTTAGTCAATACATCCAAATCTTTTGAATAAAGCACATAGTCATCATCTT
>JAXJQT010000554.1:0-2580 GCA_036311025.1 Spirochaetota bacterium | reverse complement strand
GAATTATAAGCTGCGATAGCTTTTGCTAAAAGAATTTTAGCTTCTTCTTTATCCGAAAGTAACAACATTTTGTTCTTTACTGCATTTCCGGCATTTTTCTCCCGAACTTCTACCGACCAATTACGTTTTACCAACGCAGCCGCAGATTGTGCTAAAAAATAAATATTTTCCGGATCACGCTCGAGTGCCAACTCGATATTGATTCCCATACGATATTTTGCATTTTCCCCGCGTTTTGCCACGTCTCCCAAAAATGCCGGAACTTCATCATCCACCGATGCTTTTACAAAATATGGTTCGGCAAAGTCCGGATCGAGTGCAATACAGCGATCGGCATTATCAAATACTTGAGGTAAAACTTTTAATGCAGCCGTAGCACCTTGAATCTGTGCTTTTTTGGCAAATAAAGTATTATATTTATGAAAGATTCTGGCTTGCTCCACTTTAGTAAAAGACAGCTGAAATGCATTTTTTTCTAATACAGGCATCGCTTTGTCTAAAAATCCCATAATTTCATTTTTAGACTTTTTACCTTCTGAAATCTCAAATGTTACATTTCCGAGCATTTCTAATGTTTCAAATGAGACATCAGCGTTTTGCACTTCTGAATATAAATAATTCCACGCTTCCGACAGTTTTCCTTCTCGAATCAAAGCCTTTACATCCGTTTGTGCATTCAAAAAGAATGGAAATAACATTGCAAGTACAGTAAATATTTTTCTCATAATTTTCTCCTATTTATATAGATATGAATATTGATAATATTGTTTTAACAATTCTATTTGCTCTTTTAAATCTTCCTTATCTTCCTTTTCATAGAAGACAAAAAATGTTCCTTTAAGTTCGCCATCCCAAATCTTAGGAAGCAATGCCAAATATAAACAATTCTGTCTGTCTGTTTCAAATATTCTTGACTCAAAAAAACTTTGTTTTATCCCGTTTTGAGTAAAGCCAACTACACGCTTTTCACTTAACAATTTAGCAACCAAACTTGTTTCTTTAGGGAAATTAAAACTTCCCAAAGTTTCCTGTGTAATATTTTTATATGCCGTAATCGCAAAATATCCCATCATTTCTTGTACATAAAACCATCGCACAGCTCCGGATTCATTCAAAAAGTCCGCACAACTTTTTTCTATTTCATCAAGATTTTCATACCCCGACTGATGACTGTTATCTTCTTCTATTGCATCGGCAGCATTGTATTCCTCTTTTTCACCGATTACAAAATTTCCGATTTCCATATTATCAAGCGGAATATTTTCCATTCCGTTTTCTTTCGCCTGCATCAACGATTCAACCAACTTTTGAGCAAAATCATCATTTACACTCATATTCGAAATATCACCGGTTGAAAGCTGTTCAATATCAACAGTTGCACGGTGTTGTTTTATATGAGAAATCAAAGCATTGATTCCGGACATCAACATTACACTTATAAAAGATATAAATCCCAACTTACCGCCGACACCGACAAATAATGGCTCACCTATGACATAAAGAATTCCGCAAAAAAGCCCCGCAAAAAAGAAATGTCGTTTAAACATTAATATAAAGTAAGAACTCATTCCCACGAATGCTCCGGCATACCAAGCACATGACAAATGATGTCCCAAACACGGAATCCGCTCAATCAGAATCCCTCCGATAATACCGGTTAATGCAACAGACAATACTTTATAATTTTCATTTAACGATGACATTGCTTGCTTTACTTCCATCGATACCATCGCACCGCCGGATGAAGCTATCAAAATCGGAATAACTTTTAACGGTGAAAAAACTAATGATATATTATTAAATTGGAAGATTTTGACATCCGGAGAACGACGAAACAAGAGCAAATAAATTAAAACCGATAAAAACGCAATAAATCCCAATCTACCGCCAAATCCATCAAAAAAGACTTTCGGATAATAAACACTTACAATTTCACTGAATGAATATAAAAATGCAACAGTCAAAGAAAGTAAAAGTGAAGCTATAAAAAAATGAATTCCGTAGCTATTTGATATTCCTGAAATCAAAAACGGTGCTGTCATTCCGGCAAAAGAACCGGCAAAGCCTGCCAATGAAAAACGTCGTTCATCCTGCAAAGTAATAGCCAGAACAGACAAAATAATTGCTACTATACTGGAAGCTACTACAATATTACATTTGATTGCAACACAATAAATAGTAGAAATACAACCAATAAAAGAAAATATGAAATAATTTAGTATAGATAACCAATTAATTTTCTTTTCAGAATCTATGTTCATAAAGTGAAAACCTTCGAAATTATATTTTTTTGTGTACTTAAAATAAGAAATCTATTTTGTTGTATAAAAAAAAATAGATAAAAACAATCTTTTTTTATCTTTTCCAATTAAAACAAAAATTATGAAAATAATATTAGTTATGATACATATACCAAATCAGTATAAAGGGAATCGTATGAGGGCATAAAAAAGCCCGGCAACTTCCTACTCTCCCATCTCCCGAAAGAAACAGTACCATCGGCACTAAGGGGCTTAACTTCTGTGTTCGAAATGGGAACAGGTGGACCCTCGCCGCAATCAATACCTACTATCTAATTTG
>JAXJQT010000553.1:0-3819 GCA_036311025.1 Spirochaetota bacterium | reverse complement strand
GCGGCAATATTCTTCATAAGTTTCGCGATTACTGTTTACCGCTGCTTCCAATTCCTCGCCGGTTCTTTCGTGTAATTCGGACAATTTCTCATTAAAATCTGACAGCATTTGACTCATTGATGTACTGTTATTTGCACGCAATACTTCAAAGTTTTCTTTCAACTCGTTCAATAATCTTCCGGATACTTCAACATCTTCTGACAATTTGCCGTAACGGTTTGCTGCTTCCTGTAAGCTTGATTCATATTTGCAAGACAATTCTTCAAGTTTATCTGACAGTTCTTTCTTTGCTGCTTCGCCGGCTGTAGATATTAAGTCTCGCAATCTATTTTCTTGAGATTCTTTCACTTCTGCCAATGAGGATTCTATCTGTTCATAACGAAGACGAAGTTCTGCCAAGCTTTCCTCTCCGCAATTCTTCATGCCTTCCAGTTCTTCACGAATAATTGCAAGGTTCATTCGACCTGCATTCAATTCTTTCATCGCAACTTGAGTTTGGGCGTTGATTGATTCGCCGAATGCATTTTCTAACGCATGCATTTGCAATTCTAATTCGCTGTAACTGCCGGACAATTTGGACACACACAAGGACAAGCTTCTTTCCAATTCTGCTTTGCTTGATTCACATTTTGCATCAAGTTCTCTCTCGTAACTTGCTATGCCGGCATGAAGACGGTTGTATTCTGCTAACAGTTTTTCTGTCTGTGTGTCGCCCGCTGCCTTGATTGACGCAAAGCTTCTTTCTATTTCACGCAAGTTTTCACGTAATTTAGATTCATGTTCTTTCTGCTCTGCCAATGTCTGGCTGTACACATCTTCCATCAACAAGGTATAACTATGGCTTTCATCTTTTAACAGTTTGCTGTATTCGATTTCTTTTTCAGATAACGATAATAATTTCTCGGACAAACCGTTTTCCAACAATTCCAAACCGCGACGAGTTCTTTCGTCTATTTCGCTGTACATCTCTATTTTGTAGTCGCTTATTTCACGAGACAATTCGTCATATTTACATCTTAACACTTCCAACTGTTGTGCCGATACTTCATCCAAAGACGCCTGTTGGCTTAATAATTTTGACGCATATTCATCCAAGCGATTTTCATATATTCGTTCTGCACGGTTTGCTTCTTCCGCAAACTCATTTAATTTTGAGTCATAAGCAGATAGGCTTTCCCATACATGAGAATCCACGCGGTCTCTTTCGCTTTGTAAGCTTGCTACTCTTTCTGCGATTAGTTCATTCAATTCTTTCACTGCGTCCACGATTCCATGTTCTATTCTCTCTGTTATTTCATCGTGGATATTACCGAAGCGATTAGATAATTCTTCATTGTATGCATTGAATTGTTCGCGGTATGCATTTTCCAATTCCGCTTTGCTTGCCGTTAATTCGCGGCGATAATTTTTCAACGCCTCGTCACTTTCTGCTAAACCTTCTCCTAATTTACGGTATTTCGCGTTCAATTCTACAAGCGTTTCTTCACTGCATTCTATGCCGGATTCTAAACCTTTTAATTCGGCTCTCACTTCTTTTGACAATTTTTCCAACTCGCAGCTTAATTCTGATGACAATTCTTCATACTCATTGCTCAATTTGGCTGCATAGTCATTTACACGCACTTCTTGACTTGAAATTGCTCGGGAAATCTCTTCCCCGATTCCTTCTATTCGCTCTTCCAATGCCACAAATCTGTCCGTATAACTTGCCAACTTCTGTGTGTATTCGCGGTAATATCCCTGACTCTTTTCGTCATAACCGGATATTACGGCGTCGAAACGTTCATTATTTGCATTCTCTATTGCCGTTATTCGCTCACGGTTATTCTTAAAGTCTTCCTGTAGTTTTCTCGTCAATTCTTCATAGCGAGTAGACAAGCTTGCTTCATACGCTGACAGTTTCTTCTCTATTTCTATGTCAAAATCTCGGCTTGCCTCTTCGCGAGCTACAGACAATTCCTCGTCAATTCTTACTCGCAACAATTCGCCCGCTTCTTTCATTTCATTTTTCAATGCTTGGATACTTTCGCTGTATTCACGCAATTCCTCGCTGCGTTTTTCGCTGAAGTTAGATTCTATCTCTTCCAAGAACTCATCGCATTTCTCGTTCATTTCACTCAGGCGTGTTTCCAACGCGTCTTCACTTGCTCGGATTTTTTCCAACACCTCAGGACCTACATGATTGCCTAATTCCTCAAGGCTTGCTTTCACTGCCTCAATTTCTTCACGGTAAGAAGATAATTCTCTGTTTAAACTTTCGCAGCTTGATGTAAAGTTTGCGTCTTCTACATCCAAACGACGACTTACTTCATTTAAATGCTCCTCTATTTCGCACAACTGACCGCGGCGATTTTCCAAGAACTCTTCCAATTCATGAGAATAATATTCTTCTACATCGCTTAGTTTGTTCGCTCCGTCTTCTATTAAACTTTCGAACTCTTCACGCAACTGTTCAAATCTTGATTCCGATTCACGGCTGAAATCTTCTTTTAATTCCTCTTCAAAATCCTTATACAATTTCTTCACTAAATCGCAGTCGGACTTGTTCGATTCTAAAAGTTCATTCAATTCTTCGTTTGCTCTCTCCACGCTCTCACTCAAACGATTCTTTCCGCCTGACAACAGGTTCTCTATTTCGTGTTTTGCTCCCAATACGCTCAATTCCAAATTGCGACCGTAGTTTAAGTTCAATTCACTCAATTTGTTTTCAAATGCATTCAGTTTCACTTCTATGCTTGCACTTTCGGCTTCGTGAGTGGCTCGCAACTGTTCCAATGATTGGCTGTATTGGCTGTGTGCGTTCTCTTGAGACAACAAGTTTTCTGCATATTTATTGCGTAATTCTTTTATCTCATTTTCTACCGCAAACACTTCTTTCAACGCTGCAGACAATTTCTCTTCTGATTCTTTTTGAAGTTCTTTTATGCTTTCAAAAGTCATTTCTTTTAATTGAGACAATTCGTCTGTTTGACGGCGACAATATTCTTCATATGATTCGCGATTACTGTTTACTGCTGCTTCCAATTCCTCGCCGGTTCTTTCATGTAATTCGGACAATTTCTCATTAAAATCTGACAGCATTTGACTCATTGATGTACTGTTATTTGCACGTAATACTTCAAAGTTTTCTTTCAACTCGTTCAATAATCTTCCGGAAACTTCAACATCTTCTGACAATTTGCCGTAACGGGTTGCTGCTTCCTGTAAGCCAGATTCATATTTACAAGACAACTCTTCCAACTTCTCTGACAGTTCTTTCTTCGCTGCATCGCCGGCTGTAGATATTAAGTCTCGCAATCTATTTTCTTGAGATTCTTTTACTTCTGCCAATGAGGATTCTATCTGTTCATAACGAATACGTAACTGGGATAGGCTCTCCTCTCCGCGATTCTTCATGCCTTCCAGTTCTTCACGAATAATTGCAAGGTTCATTCGACCTGCATTCAATTCTTTCATCGCAACTTGAGTTTGAGCGTTGATTGACTCGCCGAATGCATTTTCTAACGCATGCATTTGCAATTCTAATTCACTGTAACTGCCGGACAATTTGGACACGCACAAAGACAAGCTTCTTTCCAATTCTGCTTTGCTTGATTCACATTTTGCATCAAGTTCTTTCTCGTAACTTGCTATACCGGCATGAAGACGGTTGTATTCTGCTAACAGTTTTTCTGTCTGAGTATCGCCTGCTGCCTTGATTGACGCAAAACTTCTTTCTATTTCACGCAAGTTTTCACGTAATTTAGATTCGTGTTCTTTGTGTTCATTCAATGTCTGGCTGTACACATCTTCCATCAACAAGGTATAACTATGGCTTTC
>JAXJQT010000552.1:0-2335 GCA_036311025.1 Spirochaetota bacterium | reverse complement strand
TAGAAAACTTTAAAGTTGGACGATCTTCTTCTGATACTAGAGCATCTCCTGTATATAAAACATTTGTAGAATTATTCAAATTACCATTAAAATAAGAGGATGATTTTAATTTATGCTTTGTCTTATCGAAACTATCATATCTATCAAGAATATCGTGAGCGAAATTATATAAATTTTCATCAGAGATTGCTAAATCAAAGTTAGGTGTGGTGAGGCCCAATGCGTCAAATTGCGTCTTAGCGATGTCGGAAGTAATATATGTGCGAGTCGCATCCATAACTTCACTATTATATGTTGTAATTTCTATATCATTAGGTAAATTAATAATAGCATCACTACTAAAGTCACGTTTAAAACGATTTCGTCCGATATCCAGATATTTTCCTGTTATATTAAGAGTTGTGTTATCACCTACTGTGATAGTTCTTATCTTTGTTGGTTCACCTACTTCAAGAGTATAAATATCTGTAGTTTCATCAATTGATATCTTTCCGTCAATTGCAAATGCTGTCAAATCCTTAAATTCATTATCGTCCAAAGTATTATAACTCTCAGCAGCATGAGTAGGATCCTCATCCCTTTCTGTTCCACCCTTTATTGTATATGAAACCTTACCATCTGCAGTTATTGTTGCATTTGGAAAGGCTTTTGCGATGTCGGAAATCTTGAGCAGTGAGATTTCGCCTGTCAAATCTAAATGAATATTGCCGTTATCTGCGAAGTTATCAGGGATTTTGTAAGAGTCTATGTCTGTTATTGTCACATTGGTAAGCGGTGCGGACGGTTCTTTTACCGTTACATCGAAAGTTGCATTTTTTCCTTTATATGTCACTGTGACGGTCGTTGTGCCTGCCGCTGCAAAGTCAGTGCCTGTGAATGTGAGGTCATTTTGAATGTCGGCGTATGCGAGGTCTTTGGCTGACGGCTTTGTGCTTTGGTCGGAGTATGTGTCTATGTAATTTGCTGTCAGTGCAAGTCCTGCGGGGTCGAATGTTTCGCCTGCGGTGTATTCTGTTTTTGCGGGCAAAGTTTTTATCGCGATTGAGTCCAGCGTCGAGCCTGTGAGTGTAGGCTGTGCCGGAGTGTCGTTTTCTTCGTTTTTATTTTCATTTTCCGTGTTTTGGTCGTTTTGGTTTGTGTTTTCCTGCGATGTGTTTTCGCTGTCCGGGGTTGTATTGCCGTCGTCGGTTGTTGTGGTACAGCCGGCTAATGCGAACATTGAGATTATCAATGTCATGATGAAAAATCTTTTCATAGTTATGCTCCTTTTTTTGCGTTGATAAAAAGATTTAGCATAAACACCGCAAATTAGCAATATGCTTGTAATGCCGGGAGCGGGGACAATTTGTCCGCTGACGGCGGACGGCAAGGCTAAAGCAATGCTATAACTGTACAAGTCACCCCCGCAATCCGTATGACGACATGTCTTCGAATTGCGGAAATCACCTAACGCCTCTTATCTTTTCATTTCTTTTGCAAGATAATCGGCTTACTTATATAATCATTTATCCGAATCAAGTCTGCTCTGAAATCAAGATAATCTTCCACCGGAATCTGCGTGCCGTTTCTGTGATAAACATTTTCATAATAGATTACATTTTTCTCCTGCTTAAAGCTCCCCTTGTATTTCAAATACGCAGATTCAATTACAAGTTCTTCAGGCAAACCTACAATCTTCATTTCAGCCGGAATCACGATTTTTCCCTTGTGTGTTTTTTCCAATACAGAATTAAACTCTACCCTAGTTTTTCGAATATCCGATGCTACAAAGTCAAAACCAAAAGGCTGTCTGATGTTAATCAGGAATAAATCCTCGCCGGTCTTGTTCCAAAGTTTATCGACTTTATAATTCATCGTAAAACTGTAATCCTTTGCCTCGTCAAAAGGATCTGCAAAATTGTAATTTACCAAATGGCTCGATTCAAAACTTACATTTGCAAGGCTTTCCAATTGCGGATGAATATAATCTTTCGGTGCATTTTGAAAGAAATATCTATATGTAATCTCCGGATTTCCTCTGGTAATAACGGTTTCTTTGACATTTGCACTGCCGTTTTTCAGCAATGTAATATCAAGCTCACTGATAATAGATTCATCTTTAGGATTAGGAAAGCCAGTATTACGCAATGTATTTTTTATCGGATTCCATGCAATTATCCCATGGTCATCACTTCGAAAAAACGGATAACGATAACAATTTGCCGTAGAATCCAAATGAATTACCTTTCCGTTTTTTAGATGAATTTCGTTAATCGCATGATTTCCGTCGAGTACTCCGAGTTTATTGTAAATCGGTTGCGGATTGTCGTTTGTTTTTACAATCACCGGGTATGCC
>JAXJQT010000551.1:0-6716 GCA_036311025.1 Spirochaetota bacterium | reverse complement strand
CCTTTATACTGTATATCTTCGATTGTATAAATTTCAGATTCTAAACTTCCGCTTCTTTTCCACTTATCATATACTTTGTAACTTATATCATTGGATTGTAAATATTTTTTTACATCATTATCTAACGAAGTCCTATTAAATGACATGAAAGAAATTTCTGCATCTGTATCAAGTCTATCAATTTTATTCATTTGAACTGGAATATCATCATTAGAAACCAAAGCATTCTTTTTAACTTGTGATGTTTTAGGCTGCTCTACAATAGTTTCTTTAAATTTTGAAATAAGAGTAGAAATATTTTTCTGAAAATACTTAATTTCATCTTCTGTAAAAAAAACATATGTACCATATGTCGTCATTTCAATACAAATTGAATAATCAGAACAATTGTTTTTCCATTCATTCGTAAGAGTAAAATTGATTTTAACAGCATCAGATTCTTTTTTTGATAATTTCTTTTTTTTATCAACAATTGGTTTATCAAATTTCAAGCAATCAAAATGACCAAACATTCTATTTAAATCTAATGAATACATTCCATATGGAGCTTCTCCCATTAATTCTGGGAATTTTCCTTCGCTACTTCCTTTGATTGCGGAATCTATATTGCCTAAAAGTTTAGTAAATGAGCCATCATTTAATGATAAGTCCGATTTATATATTTTTTTTCTAAAAAAATCGAATATAATTATTTCATATTTTGAATTATTTGAATCTAAAACTGCATAATAACAGACAGAATCTATACCATCACCATTACCATTAGTACCTGGATTAAGGATACATTTACCACTTGCAATCTTTTTATCAACTGAAGCAACAAAATTATAGTATTCTCGCATTAACTCATTTGGATAATTAGAATCAATATTATTTGTAGAAAATGTATTTAACAAAGAATCTAACATCGCTTTATCGCTTATAAATTTATCACCAAGAGGTTTATTTTCTGTATTAGCAGAATCAAAAGTATGAGCAAAAAGCCTATCATAAATTTGATATTCTGTAACACTTGCTGCATGTATATAGCCACAAATAATAAAAACCAAAAAGAATACATAAAAATATTTTTTCACTTTAAATTCCTCCGACAAGTGCCCCCAATGCGGACATCCACATAACAACTGCTTAAACAGCAAATCGGCTTGACCTGTTTGTCAGCTTTAAAGCTTTTGTTAGGCGTTCTTTATAATATCAGAAATATAAGGCAATGCCGCAATTCCAACTTCAACAGATTTATCTGCAAGCTATTTTAATATATTCTTTGCATTATCCCAAATTTTATTCTTATCTGTTGCCAATTTTAATTTTATTAAGTCTGAAATCAACTTTTCTTTTTCATCATCTGAAAGATTTTTCTCAGATAATTTGTCCAAAAATAAACCCAATAAGAGCCGAGTTTAAAGACTTGAGGCATTCAACAGTCCTCCGGTCTGAGAAAATTCAAGAATTAGATGAGCTTCTGAATATATAATATCTTTCAAATATTCAAATTCTTCATCAGTATAACCATAAACATCTTCCCATTTTTTTTCCGGCAAATAACAAGTAGCATGCTTAAAGCAAAGTTTTTCATCCGGAGTTTCAATATATACTTTTACAATGCCGTCAATCATTTCGGAATGAACAATTTCTGTTTCATCATTAAGTGTCATAAATGGATACATCATAAATATTCCTCTCAAACATAAATATACACCGACTTTTGCATTTTTGCCAGAATAGAAAAGTTAATTCATTGTTCTTATATCATTCTTATGGTAACTTTTAGAGTCATTTTATCAAAGAGTCTTATAACAGGAGCAACGTAACTAATGAAAAAAATATACACATGGGAACCGTGGTTTTTCATCTTTTTCGGAATATTTCATTTACACAGAATCTGGGGATTATTTGACAGAGTTTCTTACGCAGATTTTTGGCTTGGAATTTTAGAAAACAAAGGTGCATTCTATTTTATTCTGATGGGGAGTTTGGCATTTCTTTGTGTCTGCGGAATCATAATATTCATAAAAAACAGAAAACACAATTATTGGTGGCGATGGATTTACATTTTTGGCGGCGGTTATCTGTTATTTGACTTATGTGCAATAGCAATTGGCTGGGATATATGGAATAATTTATTGTTGCTCATGTTTGATGTTACACTTCCCTATTGGAATCTAATCTGGGGATTTTTCATTACATTGGGGGGCTTTGTATTTGCTTTAGGCATGAAATTATTAAAACAATTTTTAAAAGGAGGAACACTATGACAGAAAAAATCCATAAAACACCGCTTGGCGATATTCACTATTGGACAAACATTATCGACGAAAATGCTGTTACTCTTGTTTTTCTTCCGGGATTAACTGCTGACCACAGATTATTTGAAAAGCAGATTGAATATTTTGAAAACAAATTTAATGTGTTTGTTTGGGACGCACCTGCTCACAATTCTTCTTGGCCGTTTAAGTTTGATTTTGATTTGATGGATAAAGCAAAATGGCTTGATGAAATTTTGGAAAATGAAAAAATTGCAAAACCTGTGATTATCGGGCAATCAATGGGTGGATATGTGGGACAAATGTATGCAGAACTTTTTCCGCAAAAACTAAAAGGTTTTATTTCGATAGATTCAGCACCGCTTCAAAAAAAGTTTGTAACAGGAATTGAACGCTGGCTATTAAAACGCATGGAACCGGTTTATTACTATTATCCTTGGAAAAGTCTTTTAAAATCGGGAACAAAAGGCGTAGCGGTTTCTGACTACGGAAGAAAACTCATGCATCAAATCATGAAGACTTATGACGGCGACAAAAAGCGTTATGCTAAAATCTCCGGTCACGGAATGAAAATGCTTGCTGAAGCAATGGAAAAAGATTTGCCGTATAAAATCAACTGTCCGGCGTTGCTGATTTGCGGTGAAAAAGACAAAGCCGGTTCTTGTATCAGATACAACAAAGCTTGGCACAAAGACACAAACATCCCGATTGAATGGATAAAAAACGCCGGCCACAATTCCAACACCGACCAACCGGAAATCATAAATGCGTTGATAGAAAAAATTGTAAGCCAAATACAGTAAAAGACGTCGTAAGCTTAGTTATTATTGCAAAATCTTTCCGTCAGTCGAAATCGTAACTACTTGCCACGGAATGAATTTTCCGCTTGTTTGCAATGCTTTTTTCACGGCGTTTTCTATACCGCCGCAACAAGGAACTTCCATTCTTACAACAGTTACACTTTTGATGTTATTTTGTGCGATTATTTGCGTCAATTTTTCTGAATAATCCACGGAATCAAGTTTCGGGCAACCGATAAGAGTAATGTGATTTTTTATAAAGTCATCGTGAAAATTTCCGTAAGCAAAAGCGGTACAATCTGCGGCGACTAAAAGATTTGCACCATTGAAATACGCAGCTGATACGGGAGCAAGCTTAATTTGTACCGGCCACTGGGAAAGTCGACTTTCTGAAATAGTCTTTGGACTCGGTTCAAAATTTTCTCGCTCAATCATTTTTGCTTTTGTTCCGGGACAACCGCAAGGCAGGCTTTCGGCAATCTTTTTCTTATTTTCCGCTACAGCTTTTTCATCATAAGCGGCTGCTTCTCGTTGCTCAAAAGTAATCGCATTTGTAGGACAGGCAGGTAAACAATCTCCGAGTCCGTCACAATAATCTTCACGGGTAAGAGTCGCTTTTCCGTTTATCATTTCGATTGCACCTTCATGGCAAGCCGCCGCACATGCACCGCAGCCGTTGCATTTTTTTTCATCAATTTTGATTATTTTACGTATCATAAGAGTCTCCTTGTGTAATTTATTCATTTTGATATTGCAATCGGAGTATAATGTAATAAATAAAACATGTCGGTTGTTTTTACAACAAGGGAGCTTTTTTTTGGAAAAATATATTGAAATATTCAAACGTTCGCAATTATTCTCCGGAGTAAAAGAAAGCGAAATATCAAGCATGTTGAATTGTTTGCAAGCAAAATTGTGTTTTTTCAAAAAAGGGGAATTCGTATTTAGAGAAGGCGAACATATTGATAAAATTTCTATTTTGACAGAAGGAAAATTACTTATTCAACACGATGATTTCTGGGGAAACAGAAGTATTGTCAATATAATAAAAATCGGTGAAATGTTCGGCGAATCTTATGTCGCACCAGGAAGCGGATGTTTACCAAATGATGTTATTGCGGAAGAAGACAGTAAGATTGTTTTTTTCGATGTGAGGAGATTGCTTACTGTTTGTTCAAGTACTTGTCGATTTCATTCTATGGTAATACAAAATCTCTTTTTTGCAATTTCTGAAAAAAATCGGAAACTCGTGCAAAAGCTTGGTCATATGTCAAAACGTTCTACGCGAGAAAAATTGCTGTCGTATTTGTCTGAAGAATCAAAAAGACAAAACAGCAATCGTTTCGATATCCCTTTTTCAAGACAGCAATTAGCAGATTTTCTCAGTGTAGACAGAAGTGCCATGTCAAATGAACTTTGTAAAATGAGAGACGAAGGTCTGTTGAAATTTAATAAAAATCATTTTGTTTTGATATTGTCTGAAAGTGAAATGTTATCATAAAAGTACAATCAAAAATAATATGAGGATAAATAGGAGTAATAAAATGCCCAAATTCATTTAGTGGCTACAATATTTGAAGTCTCGCCAATGATTTAAATGAAACCTCCCTTGACCACTTGTATTTGTTATAATGACGCACTTGTGAAATATGTTAATAATGGAGACAGTAAAAAAAATGATGCAAAGAGATGAGGAAGGATACATCATTAGTAAACTTCCAGAAACAGCAGTTTATCTTGAGGGGCTTGAAAATTTAGTAATTCCATTTTAAGGCGGTTTCCCTGAATATACTCCGGATGCTTATAATCGAGTAAATCGATATTTTAGAAAATTAAAAATGAATTTTGATATAGATGATTTAAACAATGAAGAATGGACAAATTTAATATCAGAATATGAGAAACTTGAATAAAATAGCATAGAAATGTCGTAGATATTTCGAATCCGTGTGGCAATAAAAAAACAAAAATTTTGATTTTGGAGACATGAATAATGTTTAAAAATATTAGCTGGTTATTTTTTGATGTGGGCTCCACATTAATCGATGAACAAATTGCCTACAAACATAGAATGGAGGATATCGCAGAAGCCGCAAATACGACCTACAACAATGTTTATGGCACAGCGATTCAATTTTATAAACAAAACAAAAAAGGCGATTTAGAGACAGCAAAGCAATTTGGTGTCCCTTTACCAAAATGGCACACAGAAGATGAAATCCTGTATCCTGATGCCGCCCAATATCTAAAAACATTAAGTCGCAAATACAAAATCGGAATAATTGCAAACCAAGAGCCGGGAACAAAATACCGATTACAACAACACAACATTTTGCAATATATAGATTTAGTGATTGCATCTGCGGAAGAAGGCGTTGCAAAACCTGATGAAAAAATTTTCAAAATTGCATTAGAAAGAGCAACCTGTAAAAGCAGCGACGCAATTATGATTGGGGACAGAATCGACAACGATATAATTCCTGCAAAGAAACTAGGATTTCATACAATTTGGATAAAACAAGGTTTTGGTCAATATTGGAATATCACAAGCGAAAAAGAAAAACCGGATTACATTGCTCACAGTCTTACAGAATTGTGTGATATTTTGTAAAATTAAGCATATTCAAAAGGAAGAAACTAAAATGACAAGAATAATCAAAACAGCCAATGAAGGTTATCTAGAAGAATCTTTAGATTTAGTAGAAACCGTTTTTACCGATTCAGAGGGAGCTGATTCCGGGAAATTGGTTCGCAGTCTTGTGGAAGAAATCCGAAGCAAACGTTTTTATGTACCGGAATTAGATTTGGTGATGACAGATGAAGAAAACCACATTATAGGCTTAGCAATATTTTCAAGATTTCACTTGGACGGAAAATACGAAAATCAATTATTATTGCTTTCTCCGGTTGCTGTAAAAACAGAATTACAACGCCAACATATCTCAAAAGACTTAATCGAAGCCGGATTTGAAAAAGCAAAAGCCCTTGGCTATGAAGCTGTTATCGTAGAAGGAAATCCACAAAATTATAATTCACGAGGCTTTAAAACATCATATCCCCACGGAATTGTAGCAAGTCTAAAAATCGGTTTACCGGCTGTTGAATGCCTTATGGTAAAAGAATTAGTTGCCGGTGCGTTATCCGACATAAAAGGAACAGTGGATTATTCCGATTATGAGTGTTTGCAGTAAGGTGATAAGTTGTAAACAGATATAAGATAAAATCTTTTAAGTGGTACTTAATACTTGTTTTAAGTGATACTTAATACTTTTTAAAAGACAAAATTTCCTACGACGGAATAATTGTAGAAGTTGTTCCTGCTACAGAGTTTTTTTGATTTACCAATGTTTGCGGTAAGATAACAGAGAAATATTATGAAATTGATAAAAGCTGAAAAACAAAATTTAGAAAAAATTGTAGAAGCAGTTAGATATGCACCATCTATGAAAAATTCTCAACCTTGGGTATTATATAATAACTCAAATATGATTCATTTATATGAGGAAAAGCAAAAGAAAAATCTTAGAGATACGAATAAAATAAGTATGGGTATAGCTCTTAGACATCTTGATGTAGCATGTAATGAGTTTGGATTAGAAGTTGATTACTCTAAAGTAAATTCAAAAAAGAGAATGGGTAAAGAGTATTATAT
>JAXJQT010000550.1:0-1363 GCA_036311025.1 Spirochaetota bacterium | reverse complement strand
GATCATATATTCACCGGAAGATGTAAAAGTTAAACTTTCCGAAATCGCATTAAAATCGGCAATTCTTTCAATTTCTTCTTTTTTAATTATCGGAAAAGTTGCAAGACGTTCCAACACAAACGGATCGGATTTAGAAAAGGATAATGTAATCTGTGAATCTGTTGTTGAGTCTATTTTTACATCATTGCCCGGTAAAAGAAAAGTCGCACCGATTTTTGTAGATTTAAGAATATTGTTTAAGAATACAAAATCAGCCGCAATGTCAGCTATTCTGATGTCTGTCCCGTCAGCAAATTTTCTGTTTTTATTAAGTGTAAAAACAACACTTTGAAAATTAGGTGACACAACTACGGATTCTGCTATATTTCCGACTATTTTTCCCGATGTCGGATTGTGAAAAACCAGAGTTCCGCATGTAGCTTGTCTGATAAACTTTTCCATGTCATTGGACGCAAAGAAAGGATTCAAACAGTTTGCAATATTTTGAAATGCAAACGTCAAACTGGTAGCGATGTTCGCCTTGATAGGAATCTCTGAGTATCCGGCAGAAATTTTATATGCGATATCAGTCTTATTTTCTTTATAAAAAGCAGTATTCTTTCCTTTGTTTTCACATGATAAACAAAGAGAAAAAAATACAACAGACAGTAAACAAAATAATTTTTTCATCAAATAATCCTTATTATTAATTTTTTATATAATGACATCCTAAAGACTTTGTATTGTGTATTGCTTGGTCGACAATAATCGATGCCGTAATAATCGCGTTACGCAATTCTATAATAGAACGGTTGAGTTTTGCTTCTTTGTAGAACTTTATAATTCTGTGTGAATAATAATTCAAGTCTGCTTTTGCACGCTCTAAACCTTTGTTCGTTCTGATAATTCCGGCGTAGTTCCACATAGTCAATTTTATAACTTGTAAATCTTGCCCGATGATAAGCGGATCAAACTCTTCCATGTTAGATTTCGGAGTTTCCCAATCAGCAATATTTTCCAAACGAGACCTACGTATTTCCTTAAAGTTTTCTTTTATATCTTCAGCTATATTTTTTGCCCAGACAAGTCCTTCAAGCAACGAAGTCGAAGCTAATCTGTTTGCTCCGTGCAAACCGCTGCAACTTACTTCTCCCAATGCATAAAGATTTTTTAAAGATGTTCGGCCGTTTAAATCTATTTTTATACCGCCGCAGAAAAAATGTGCAGACGGTACAATAGGAATCGGCTCTTTTGTAATGTCGATTCCGCCTGAAAGACATGTATTGTAAATTTTTGAGAAGCGTTTTTCAATCGGCTCACTTCCTTTGTAATAATTTGCCAAATCCAGTGATAAGAAATCAGCTCCCGTACGACTCATTTCTTC
>JAXJQT010000549.1:0-1636 GCA_036311025.1 Spirochaetota bacterium | reverse complement strand
GTTCATGTTTATCCAGAGCTTTGGGCGGGGGTAAATATGAAAAGGTAAAAAAAATAAGCAGTTTTTGTTTCTTTTCTTGTATAGCAGTAGGATTGTTGATGATGATTCTGTTTTTTTCAGCAATGCCTGTGATTTTACAAATTGCCGGAAGTTCTGCAAATACCGAGAGTTTTGCAAGGGAATATTTGTCGTGCTGTGCGTATGGAGCTGTATTTGTAGTGGTATCGGTTGCATTTGGAAATCTTGTACGTGCAGAGGGAGCCGCTAAAATATCTATGTGTGGAATGATGCTTGGTACTGTAGTAAATATAGTTCTTGACCCTATAATGATTTTGTGGATGGGAATGGGCGTAAAAGGAGCTGCATGGGCGACTGTAATCGGTAATATAAGTTCAACAATTTTTTATTTAGGATATATTATCTTTTCACGAAAAACTTTTCTTTCGTTTAATCCTAAATATTTTTCACTCAAAGAAGGAATCCCTTTTGGCGTGTTAGTTATAGGAATTCCCGCATTTTTAAACAATTTGCTTATGAGTACATCAAATATTTTGACAAATAATTTCCTTGTCAAATACGGTGATGTAGCTGTGGCTGGAATGGGAGTTGCAATGAAAGCAAATATGCTTGTAGTATTTTTGCAACTCGGAATAGCAATGGGGATTCAACCGTTGATAGGGTATTGCTACGGAGCTAAAAATTACGTCAGACTTAAGAGTGTGATGAAATTTTCTATGATTTGTTCCGTAATCATCGGTTTTACATTGACAATTACTTATCTTATTTTCTCTAAAGAGATTGTCGGTATATTTATACAGAATGAAGATGTGATTGTATTCGGAGAAAAAATGCTTAGAGCGTTAATGCTTAGCAGTTCACTTATAGGTATAATGTTTGTTTTTACTTTTTCATTTCAAGCAATGGGAAAAGCAATTTCATCATTGGTACTTTCCGTCAGTCGTCAGGGATTGATATTCTTCCCGGTTCTTGTATTGAGTAATTTATTTTTTGGACTCAACGGAATAATATTCGCACAGCCGATTGCAGATTTAGGTTGTCTTTTAACAGCACTTATTATGTTTGTTTATTTGAATAAACAATGGAAGCAACAGGGAATCTAAATAAAAATGGGGAGCTATGAACTCCCCATTTGTGTTATTTTTTGTAAATGTATTTCGTTACTTGATTTCGTCCGTTTTCTTTTGATACGTAAAGTGCTTTATCTACATATCCTACCATGTCACTGTTATTTTTTACGTGTTTTTGAGAATATTCGGCAACTCCCAGACTTACGGTACATTGGAATGTTCTGTTCTCACCCGGGAACTCATGACTTTCGATGTTCTTTCGAAGTCTGGAGGCGAATGTTTCGGCCTCGTCCAATGATGTGTCCGGTAATATTACGATAAACTCCTCGCCGCCGTATCGTGCCGGATAATCACAATCTCGCACTTCGGACAGCAACATTTTAGCAATATCTTTGATGATGATGTCCCCTTGTAAGTGTCCGTAATTATCATTAAAAGATTTAAAATGATCAATGTCAAACATCACAAGAGAGAATGGATTGATTTCTGAGGCTTGTGCCTTTTGAATATATTCTTCGAGTGTTTTTTCAAATTGATGATGATTGAAC
>JAXJQT010000548.1:0-1286 GCA_036311025.1 Spirochaetota bacterium | reverse complement strand
GGAATATTATTTGATGAGAATTATTCGTAAATATTTTTATCTTGCCAGAATCTTAATGCGTTTTTTGAGTAACTTTCTTTCCGCTCTTATCAGTTTGAAAATAATACTTCTGTTTTTTTATCTGTTGGGAGGAGTAAGCGACTTTACAGATACATCGATGAGTTTAATTTTGCATTGTAATATTATAGTGGACTCATTTATTTTTATCTCTTCATTTTTTACGATTTTAAGAATATTTCGTCTAAAACATCACCTGCCGATTAAACTTTTCAAAATATCTTTTGTATTTCTAAGCTTGTTATTAAGTCCTTCATTTATTTTTATTGAAAATATTTTGCTGGTATTTCTTGCTGATTAAGATTATTTTTTATTGCATTGTTTTGGCATATTAGTTGCTCTTTTTTCGAACTTAATTTTAAGAAAGGAGTAAACTTATATGAAAAAATTAAATCTTTTTAATTTGATTCTCACAGTTTGGTTGGCGTTGTTTGTCGGTTGTACTACAGAAATTGATAATACCGATAACAATAAAAAAGAAGCTGTTGAATATTCTTACAAAATCAATATTACAAATGCGAAAGATTTTATAGGCTGTACTTATGAATACACATTTTATATTGATTCAGAGTTTGACAGTACGAAAGAAACTACATCTTCAAACATAACTTTTACTACAAAAAGTGCCGGTAAGGTGACTGTTGATGTAAATGCGAAAGATGCTAACGGAAATGTAATAGGTAGCAAAAGCGGTCAAAAGTGTTTTCCGCAGACAGATTTCAGTTTGCAGACTTCAAGTAAACCAGCTAAACGTGAATTAAAAGAAATTATGGTTTCACGTTCTGCATCTTATGTTTATGAAGGAAAAACTGTAGATCTTGCGGTAAAAGCAAAATATTCTGATAACTCGGAAGCTGATGTGACATCGGCGGCTTTGTATACATCAAACGATACAAGCATATTAGCGGTAAGTAATGCCGGTGTTGTTACCGGTGTGAAAAAAGGTACTTGTGCCGTAAAAGTCAGCTATACGGAAGAAGGGATATCAAAAGAACAAAGTGTAGACTTTAATGTATTAGCAGAAGACGATCCGATTCCCGTAAAAAAATTGAGTAGTATAAAATTATCAAAAAGTGATGTCGCTTTAGCCGTAAATGAAACTACACAATTAAATGTGACAGCTGTTTATGATGATAATACAGATATTGATGTTACTGCAAAAGCTCAATATACAAGCAGCAATACTAATATTGTTTCTGTAGACGGAAACGGACTTATCACAGCTGTGG
>JAXJQT010000547.1:0-2951 GCA_036311025.1 Spirochaetota bacterium | reverse complement strand
TCGGTGTGGGCTACAAATACGACCCGCAACGCTCTTTTCCTTTGCCGCAAAAATGGCGTGACATGACAAATAATGCAACCGTTTTGGCGGTAGATGTGCCGTCCGGGTTGGCTGTCGGTAACAGTGACGTGATAGCTGCAGATGTAACGTACAGTATCGGGTATCCTAAAAATATTTTTTATAATGCACAGACTCGAGCCTATTGCGGAAAGATTCGTAATGTAGAAATCTCTTTTGATAAAAAAACGATTGGTACGGCTTCTGTAAACTTAGCAGTATCTACAAAGGACGTTGAGCATTGCAGAAGTGATTTTGTGCATAAATATAAACGCGGAAGTTGTCTGATAATAGGCGGAAGTCCGGGAAAGAACGGAGCGACGTCTTACAGTGCAAGTACAGCTTTTGCAGCCGGTTGCGGAATTGTTGCTGTTTTGACAGGCAAAGCAAATTTCCCGGACATTTGTATAAAAAAAGAAGCTGTTTATGATGTAATCGAGAATATCGAGTTATATAAACATTATTCGGTTGCCCTTATCGGACCGGGACTTGCCGCATTGAATAACAACGAGAAGTCTGCTATTGAAGATTTTATCTGTAATTTTGACGGGCGACTGATATTTGATGCGTCGTTTTTTACTGTTTTTTCAAAGGATATTCTGAAGAAATGTAGAAATGTACCGTTGTTGACACCGCATAGCGGAGAGTTTAGAAGATTTTTTGATACTGCAGAGATTTCTATAGAAAAAACATGTGAACTGGCAAAAGAATATGGCTGCAATATTTTATTAAAAGATGCTTTTATAATCGCTGCAATGCATGACGGAACAGCGACGGTTTTTGATTTTCCGAATCGGATTGCAGCTCAAGCCGGAAGCGGAGATTTGCTTGCCGGATATATTGCCGGTAATTTATTGCAAATAAATGATTATTACGACGCAATTTTTATGTCGATTATGCGTTTTTATTGTGAATTGGAAAAGTTTGCAGACAGAAATTGTTATTTACCAGATGAATTGATATTGAACCTTTCCTTTTCTGAAAAACAAAAAATAAGAGTTTAAGGATTACAAAATGAAAAAGAAACCAGATTATATTCCACCTAAAGAAATCGTTGTAAACGGAGAAATTATAAAAATGCATTCCAGTCGTGAAGAACGTTTGAGAATGGCTCCAGTGTCGTCCCCTCGAAAAAACAGTTCTATTTTTACTGCCGAAAACAGACCGCGGTTGATATTGATGATAGTACTTGTTGTTATTACGATAATCGGAGCATTTATATCGTCGTATTTTATGAAAAATAAAGAATGTATGCTTGAAGGAATAAAAGTTTCTATGGTAAGAAAAAGTTATGATATGGGACACATGCAGACTTTCAAAATCCAGTTACGAAATACTACAGGCGAAACATTGCAATTGAAAGAAAATTACATATTGAATTTTAAAATGGTCAACACTGATACCGGTAAGGTTTTTTTCCCGGAAGAAACGGAAAACGTTGAAATAATCTTATCTAAATTAACATATTCTCCGGCTGAATCTTTTCAAAAAAGTATTCATATTGCAGATATTCCGGACGGAAATTATGTTGCAACATGGATAATCCCTACCCAGCCTGATTTTACTTTTTCATTTAAAGTAGGACGTACACGCAAATGATTATCGATACACACGCTCATTTGTACAGTAAAGAATTTGATATTGACCGAGATGCAGTCGTGCAACGAGCATTGGATAACGGTGTAACGAAGATGATAATTCCCGGTACAAAGCCTGAGGATTCATGCAAGATTTTGGATTTGTGTACGAAATATCCGGCAAATTGTTTTCCTGCTTTGGCGGTACATCCTACAGATTTGGCTGATGATTTTCGTAAACAGTTGAAAATGCTGGAACAGGCTGTTTGCAATGCAAGCTATTGTGCTGTCGGTGAAACAGGTTTAGATTTGTATTGGGATAAAACACGTTTCAATGAACAAAAAGAAGCATTTATTTTTCATATCGAATTGGCTTCATCTTTAGATTTACCGCTGATTTTACATTGTCGTGATGCATTTGAGCCGATGATGGAAATATTGACAGCTTATAAAAAAAGTAATACTCGCGGAGTTTTTCATTGTTTTACAGGAAATGCGGAACAGGCAAAACAGATTGAGGATTTAGGTTTTTTGATTGGAATCGGCGGAGTTGTGACATTTAAAAAATCTGATTTGAAATATACATTGCACGAAATTGGATTGAATAATGTAGTTTTGGAAACAGACTGCCCTTACCTTGCCCCGGTTCCGTATCGCGGTAAAAGAAATGAGCCGGCATACCTTGTTAATGTTGTAGATTTCTTGTCAAATGAATTGCAAATCCCGACAGAGCAAGTAAAAAGTATAACATCTGAGAATGCAACCAAAATGTTTGATTTGTAGTACAGTCTGTAAGTTTTTATCTGTACTTTGGGCGTATGTGATTATTGGGCTTGCCGAAATATAGCAATCGGTGTTGTATTTGGTTGGTGAAGAACATCGCCCCAAGCAAACTAGGAAAAATGTTGTATAAAAAAGATTGGAAAAAATGCGAGTTGGGAGAAGATGAATATGAGATATAATCTTCCTGATAGGATATTGATTGATATTTTTGCATTTGCGAAAAAATATGACATAAAAAAAATAATACTTTTTGGTTCTCGTGCTAAGGGAACTCATTTAGAACGAAGTGATATTGATATTGCTGTTTGCGGCGGAGATTTTGATTCATTTTACTATGATATAAAAGAAAAAACGCATTCGTTATTGTCATTTGATGTGATTAATTTTGATTCAGATATTTCGAAAGAACTAAAAGATGAAATTGATAAAGATGGAGTTGTGATATATGAAAAAACTTGATAACTTTTCCAATTGTCTTAATGTACTCAAAGGAGCTGATTTTGAGTTCGCACAAGAAAATGCAATATACAGAAC
>JAXJQT010000546.1:0-2621 GCA_036311025.1 Spirochaetota bacterium | reverse complement strand
GTATAAATATAAAGCACTTTGACCGTATAATCCCATAGAATCATCTTCTAATAACTTAGCAATAGAAGACTTGTAAAATTTAGCCAACGCTTCATCTTCTGTCAGTCCCTTATTTTTCATTAATAATTCTACAACTTGAGGAATTAAAATAGTTTTCACAAGATGGTGCGTATCTGCCATTTTGTCTCCTAAAAATTACAAATATAACTTTCTTTGAATATTAAATGAGCTAAAGATTCTTCTGAACAAAAACAAATTTGGTTATTTATTTTTTCAAATCTCAATCGGTCTACTGCATCTTCTTTTCTCATAATACCGGCAAGCACATATTCAACGGTTTCGCCGACATTATCATTTGCGATTTTTCCGCTAACTACATCATAATTATGTTTAAACATAAAATCAGTACGGCATTTAATTACAAAATCTAACCATTCCAAATTAGGTTCTTGAAAATTTTTATAATTGATATGATTTAATATAGATTCGTCAAACTCATAAATATTAACGACCGCATTTTTCTGTTCTTTTGAAAGTCTTGAAGAAAGACGAGCTTTACGAATAGCCCAACGTTCGGCTTGTTCTCTTATAGATGTTGTATAAAATCCGAATCCAAAATCACGTCCTTTATCCTGTGTCAGAATTTGGGGATTTTTTATTTCCATGTTTGAACCATGATATAAAATCATTTATTAACTACCTCTCTGCGAACCATTTATCAAAATAATCCATTAAAAACGCTTTGCTCATTCCGTGTAAATCTTCATAATCAGTTTGCAAATGTTTGAGCAAGCCTGATTTTTCAAACTTATCATAAATATCTGAAGAAGAAGCATTTTTGTATTCAGCATAATTTTCTATACAATATGTTTTAAATGAAAGAACTGACATATAACTTCCTTTATGTGTAAAAGGTTATAATAACTTGAAATTATAATCAATCTAAAATCATTGGACTAACAATAAATATCCGAAGTAATTTTGAGTTGGAAAACAATCATTTCTCCAGTACAAAATCCATATAATTTTCCGAGGTAATTACGTTGAAAGGAACGTTTGGATAATTATTTGAAAAAGTAAGCGGACATTTTGTTTTTGCTTTTTTGGGATTGTATTTAAACTCATAAGCAAAAAGATTTTGTTCAACTTCTTCTATAAAGTCAATTTCTTGTTTTTGAGTTGTTCGCCAAAAATAATATTTTGTATTTTTATTATGATATGCATTGTTTTTAATTCGTTCACTAATTAAAAAGTTTTCCCAAAGAGCACCTATATCACTTCTTAAATCAACGGGTGAAAAATTAGAAATAACAGAATTACGTACTCCGTTGTCATAAAAATATATTTTTATACTTTTTTTCAATTCATTACGAACATTGCGACTATAAGAACGAATATGAAAAATGACATAAGCTTTTTCCAGTAAATCAACATAGCGTTGAACAGTTATAGAATCAATTCCCAAAAGATTTCCCAGTTCATTAAACGAAACTTCACTTCCAACTTGCAAAGCCAATGCTTGAACCAACTTTTCTATTACAGAAGATTTTCTAATATCTTGAAATTCAAAAACGTCTTTATAAAGATAACTATTTACAATGTTTGTTAAAATTTCTTTTTCTTCGCCGGGATTATTTACTACATCAGGATAAAATCCATAAACAAGGTGATTTTGCAATTGTCTCATTTCTTCTAGCATTGAAGTGTGATTTACAAGTTCATTTGTTGAAAATGGAAAAAGATTGTATTCAAATTTTCTTCCGGTCAATGGTTCATTTATTGAATTTGATAAGTCTAACGATGATGAACCTGTTACCGCAAGTTGAACATTCGGAAAAGAATCATGAAGAAGTTTTATTGTAAGTCCAATATCTTTTACTCGTTGAGCTTCATCTATTACTATAAAATCAGAGTTTCCTATAAAAGATTTTAATTTTGCTGAATTGGCTTCAGAAAGAAACTGTCTTACATCACTTTCATCACAATTCCAAAATTGCACTTTTTTTTCTGTTGAAACTGACTCAAGCATATTTTTTAAAAGTGTTGTTTTTCCAACTTGGCGAGGTCCAATCAATAAAAGGACTTTTCCTTTTCCTATTTTTGAGTCTAAAACTGTTTTTAAATCTCTTTGAATCCCATTCATGGTACAAATATTATAATATTTTCTGATTGTAATCAATAATTATTATAATATTCGTTGATTATAATCGAAAATTATTATGATTTATAGTTTAGATAATCGTAGCTACAACGCTTTCCACGCTAAAGTTTTCCAATCTGATGAAGTTAAGTCCTTTAAAGAAATCACAATGATTTAGATTGAAGTTTTGCTAATAATTCAAAATCATCTTTAGATAATACTGTATTATATAAACCAACTTTTTCACCTTCATGGCGATTTATTCCTGTGTAATTTAAACTTGAATCTTCATATCGCTTAAATTTATAAACTGCGTCATTCATTAAAGTCTCATTGAATACATTCAAACTTACGAGTAGATTAAAATCTTTTACAGTTAATCCTGTTACTTTTTTAAACAATTCAGGTTCAAATTGTCGAATTACATCACTCAAAGAATATTCTCTATAATCACTTAGATACATAAAGACTGGTATTCGGG
>JAXJQT010000545.1:0-7358 GCA_036311025.1 Spirochaetota bacterium | reverse complement strand
CTTTGGGACAGAGAATGGCTGAGTTGGAAGAATCGGCATCTGAAAGGTATGAAAAGTTATTTGCTCAGTCTCAATCTTATGAAGACTTGAATCTGAGAATCAAGGATTTACAGCAAGAGATTGAAAGTGTAGAAGAAAAAACACAAGACTTGCGTGAAATGCGACTTGCGACTCAGCAATTGGATGCGAAGTTTATAGTATTGGAACGTCAATTCGGACGTATAGATTCTATGATTGGTAAGATTGAGACGTCAGAGTCGATTGCCAAAGATTATTATCAAAAATTAAACGAAATTCGTTTGAATGTGACACAGTTGCGTCAGATGATGAGTACGATGGAATCTCAATGGCAAGAAATGGAAGTAAAACGCAAAGTTTACGGTGAAAAGATTGAGCATTTTGAAAGTGAAGCAGATTTGATATTAAACTCACAAAGCCAAATTAACGCTGTTATGACTAAGTTTAAACAGATGGATTTACTTGTGGAAGATTTAGAGTCCAGAACTGATGCGGTGCGTCATTTGCAAGATTGGTTGATAAGAGCCGAAACACGTATGGAAAATATGAAAACAGATTTACAGCGTGTTTTACCGGAGGAAAAGCCTGTCGTTGTCGAGGCTTCCGATAATCTCGGAGAAAGTATCAGAGAGTTGTATCGTCAGGGAATGAGTGCAGCTGATATTGCAAAAATTGTGGGAACATCGCTTGAGGAAGTGGAATTTGCCGTTGAGTTGGAAGAAGTTCTTAGTTCTAAAAGATAATTCTTTATAATTTAAAGAAGATTGGTTATATAAGGTAGAAATCTCTTGGGGAGGGGATTATGGAATTATTTTATTTTTTTCTGTCATTAATATGTTCATTGGGAGTGATATTTTTCTTTAGATTTAAAGACAGAAACAATCGTAGTTTTGAAAAAATATTTCAATTATCAAACAAAATTCGCAGTGAAATTGAAAACGGATCGTCTGAGAATTTACAACAGTTGCGTTTGTATAATAAGACAATTTTAGAGACATCAGAGCGTGCAGAACAAATTTTGTCAGAATTAAAAGAATATGCCGGAAAACAACAAAAAGGTTCTACGGATGAAAAGCTTGTTAATCGCATAAATGCACTTGAGCAGGAGCTAAACGAAACTCGTAATGCTATCAATGAGCAACACAGTTCGCCGATGACGGTTTCGAGAAACATTAAAAGTTTGTTGAAAGAGTCAATGAAAGAAATGAAAAATATGCGTAACGAACTGAAAGAAATGCAGGATGACTTGAAGCTTGTTGAAAAAAATACCACATTGACATTAAACAATCACAGTCGAGATATCGGATTGAAAATCTCTAATTACAGAAAAGAGATGGAATTATTTGTAAATGAGCACCAAAACAAGACTGACTTTTTAAAAGAAGATTTGCAAAAGCTTTCAGAGAAAATGGATGTTTTGCGTGTAGAACATCTTTGTGCTTACCAAAGTGATTTGGAAGGATGCGAAAAAGAAGAACGTGAAAAATTGCAAAATTTACGTGATGATGTGATTAAGCTTCGTGAAGAAACAGATGCCGAAGTTGCCAAAAAGATTCAAGATTATGCAGCGTATTTTGATAAATTGGAAACAAGAGCTCAAAACTTTTCACAAGAGATAGATTTGGAACTGAAAAAGAATGTAAATCAGAAGCTTACCGACATTGCCGGAATGTATGAAAGTAAAACAAATGAACTTCGTAATTATGTCAATGATTTACAAACATCGGCTCGCAGTATTTTGCAAAAAGAGATTCGAGAACATGAAGCTCGTAATGAAAGTTTGGTAGAAGATTTTAACAAGAAGAAAGAAGAAAATGATGTTAAAATGGCGGAAGCTAAGACTTATATAGATGATGCTATCAAAAATCTTGAAGTATGGCGTAATGATTCTTATTCTAAAATTGAAGATGCAAAAAAAGATTTTGATACGCACATGAATATTGCATCACAGCAGGCATTGAAGTTGGAATCAAAAGTTTTTGAAAATGTTAATAATCAATTGAGAGAATTCAGAACATCTACAGATACGGCAATAAAAGAAGTGCGAAGTAATTTGCAAGCAGCAATTGACGAAAATCATCAGACTGTAGAGAAAATGAGTGAGAATATTGAGCTTAAGAATATAAAATGTACTTCTACTCTCGATGCATTGCAAAAAGAAATTGAAAAGATGGAAAATGAATCAAATGATTTTACCTTGAAATGTACTTCTTCTATTGAAGAAATGAGTACGAGAATTTCAAGTTTTGCGTCTCGTATTGATTCGGAGATCAACAGAATAGACCAGAGTGCTCTTGATAAATTGAGCGAAACTAAAGAACAGCTTAGTAATGAGCGTGATAATCTTGAAGAAAAGCTTAAAAATGAACTTGGACAATTTTCATCAAGAATGCAAATCTTGCGTGATGAATTGTTTGATAAACTTTCAAGAGATTTGTCTGACCTTGAAATGCGATTGAATGAAAAACGTCAGGATATCGAAACAAAAGTTTCGGATATTGATTCGTTGATGACAAGTAATACAGAAGGAATTCGTTCTAATATCGAATACAAATATTCTCAAATGGAAACTCAAGTAAAAGATCGTCTTGATGAAATAGAAAGTAGTTTCGAAATGAAACGAAGTATTTTAGAAAAGCAAGTGGAAGATTTTGAACATTCTTTGAATAATTCATTGGAAGAGTTTGATCGACGAATCGACGGAACTGACAGTCATTTGCTCGAAGTTGAAAATGAGTATTTTGCTAAAGGTGAGAAGTATTTATCTGACGTACAGACTCGTACGGAAGATTTGCAACGACGTGCAGTAGAATTGCATGAAAACTTAGAATTGCTCAAAGGAACTGTTGATTCTGATATAGAAGCTCATATTGAAAACGGTAAACGTGAGATTGCTCAAGTGATGGAAAACGGTCATAAAGACATTGAACGCGTTTATCAAGAATATGAAGCTGAATGCAATGAGAAAATCAGTAAATATAAAGAGAATCTTTCTACAATGGAACAAAATGTAAAACGTGTAGAAGAGCGTTTTGATTTGCAATTGGAAAATAAATTGACGTCGGTTGATGCTGATTTGTCGAGAAAGCTTGATTTGTTGAGTGAGACTTATCGCAGCAGAGTAAACAGAATGACTGATGAAGTTGCGGATTTTCAGAGTAAAACGCAACAACATTTGGAAAATCTTCAGAATGATACAGATTCTAAAACTAATAAGTTATTAGAAGATACTCAATCCAGAATGACAGAGCTTGAAAGCGGTTATGAACAATTGAAAAGTCAGTTGAGCAATCTCGGTGCTACACTGGGAGCTGAATTGGAAGCACAACTTCTTGACGGCAGAACTCAAATGAATAATCATTTAAGCCAGATGGAAACTGATTCTATTAAGCGTATTAATGAATACAAAAGAGAGTTGTTGGCTGTAAGAAAAGATTTGGATGAATTTAACGATATATTCAAATCAAAAGTGAATGAAAGCGGTGATTTAATCGAGCAAAAATTGGAAGAAAAGTATGCACAGCTTGAAGCCGGTAATGAAAGCCAGATTGAGAGAATCAGAGAAAATCTTGAGTCTGTAGAAAAGGGACTTCGCACAATGGTCAGCGGGTCTGTTTCGGAATTGAAAGATAAAGTCGAAAGTATGTACACTCAGTTGCAGACTGATTATTCCGGAAAGTTTGATGTCGTGATAAATGATAATACAGGCAGATTGGAACGTTTCAGTGAAAACTTCGGTATTTTACAATCGCAGATTACGGCATTAAGCGAAAGAATCGACGGTGATATAAAACAAAAAGTTGATTCCGGACTTGCGTTGATGCAATCTGAATTTGACGGAAAAATGAATGAATCCAAAGAAATTTTGCGTGCTTATGAAGATAATGCCAAAAATGTATTTGAAAGCTATAAAAACGACTTTGAAAACATCAAAGAGAGCATGAGACAGATTGACGAGCGTTTTACTGCAAGTTTTGAGGATGAAACAGCTAATCTCAATAAAAAAATTGCTCAGATTGAATTGTCGATAAAGAAGTTTGAAAAACAAGTACAAACTTTCGACAAGGCTATAATGACCAAAGAACGTATCGAGGCTGATTTAAAGCAGATTACCGACCAACTGCGAGATGTCAAAGCACATAAGAGCGAAATCGATGATATTGAAAAGAAAATTATCAATATCGGTTATGTTGCCGGTACAACGGAAGACAAATATAACAACATATTAAACAGCAGCAAAAAGATTGAAGTATTATCTCAATCGATTCAGGAAATGCGTGATTTTGTAGATCAGGTGCAAGTTCGTATCGACCATCTGTCTAATGTAAAAACTGAAATCGGAAATATTGAAGCTACGGTTGATATGCTTTCTAACAGATACAACAACATTGAAATGCAAATCAGTCGTTTGGACGATAAAGAAGGTGATTTGCAACGTGTGAAAAATACGTTCGGAAAAGTGGATACGACTGTTCGTGATATTGAAAACAGAATCTTGAATATTACAAAGAATGTCGAAAACTTACAGTTAAAAGAGAATGTATTCGAAAAATCAATGGCTGAATTTGAAAAGAATGCAGCTCCGATTGTCAATTCTTATGATGTTATAAAAGAAGTTGTAGAACGTTTTAAAACAATGGATACTTTGCTTTACGATTTAGACAGTCGAAAGGAAGCGTTGACATTGGCCCGTGAAAAAGCCGTAAAAGCTCAGACTTTATTTGAAAATCTCAATCGTCAATGTGATGATAAGATAAAGATAATGGAAGGACTTATGGCAAACGGTGTAAATGTAGGCGGCAAGCAAGCTGACGAAAAAAGAAAAGCTGCTAACAGAAATGACAATACGAAAGAAGCTGTGCTGGGATTATATAAACAAGGTACAACTACAGATCAAATTGCCAATATGTTAAAGCTTTCTACGGCGGAAGTAGAGTTTTATATTGAATCATTAAAAGATGAAAAATAATTAGTCAGATGATTTCTCGTATCTTTGCGGTTGTAATATTTTTTCTTCTTTCTTTTTTGTGCAATGCAAATCATTTAGGTGAAAAAGCATTGCGGATTTTTGAAGAAGTTAATCGACTCGAAGAACGAGAACGTCTTTTTTTAGCAGAAGAGTTTGCTCAATGTGATGACAGTCACTTATTGGATTGGTACATTTATTTTTGCGGCGAGAAAGACTATCGAGAATTACCTCGATTGCGAGCTTTTTATATTGAAAAAGTAGATTGTATTGAGAGTGAAATGCGTGGGGTATTCGGTTCGCTTGATGCACAAAATTTTACGACACAGCAACAAAAGGAATTTGCTGAATCATTGAATGTTATGTTGCACAAATATTTCTTTAAGAAATACAAAGCTGATGCGGATACTTTTGGGGAAGTTGTAAATCACGGTTATTATAATTGTGTGAGTTCTTCTGTTTTGTATATGTTGCTTTTGTATCATTTCGGCATGAAAGCTACGCCTATACAGACCAAAGAACATGTGTTTATTGTGGTGCATTTTCCGGATGCAACAGATATTGATGTGGAAACAACGAATGCTTATGGGTTTGATCCAGGGAAAAAGAAAGAAGTTCTTGATGAGCTTGGTAAGATTACCGGTTTTTCTTATGTGAAGCAAAAGAATTATAAAAACCGTTTTAACATTTCGTTGAAGACTCTTTTGTTGCTTGTGCTTCATAATAAAAGTGCCTATTATACAAAAGTCGGAAAACATGAGGCTGCGTTGCGTTTGGCGTGGTTTTTGAGACAAGTCAGAAATGATGAACGCGGCGAGAGCGAATTTCACATTTGTTATTATAATCTTTTAGCAACTTTATCTTCAACGTACGATTTTGAAACACAGTTGCAGTTGCTTTATCATTATCTTGAAAATATCAATGCAGAAAACGTAAGAATTCGAAAAATGCGTTTTCATTCGTTGACACAAATGATTTTGAAAGCCGATTCCGAGAGTGATTTTGAGAAAGTTCAAGTTTTTTTTGATAAGGAAGAGAAACATTGTCGTGTTGATGAAAAAAATGCATTTCATGATATAGAGAATGCTTTTTATGTCAGTAAAGTTCAGTTTTATTATAAAAACAATCGTATTGAAGATACCTTTAAGGCGATTAACGATATTGCTGATAATAAAAATAAAGCGATTTTATTGCGTAATACTTTTGCGATTATCAATCAAAATGCAATCAAGACAAAAGATTTTGATAAGGCTCATGACCTTTTAATGATAGGTAAAAAAATGTTTTCAGCTTCAAAAGATTTTGATAAAGCAATGAAAACTTTTTGGAATAATTACTTGGTTTCTTTTACGCAAAAAGGGATGTTTGCTCAGGCTTTGAAGTTGTTGGAAAATGAAAGCGGTGAGCTTAGAGAAGAAGATAAACATGAATTAATGAAAGTGATTTATAATTCGTATGCTTATGAAGAGTATAAGAAAGAAAAATCATTGAATGCGGCAAGAATTTGTGCGGAAGCGTATAAAGTTTTGGGAAAAGAAAAAGTTATTATGGAAAATATGAAAATCTATTATTTAAATGCTTATAAGATTGCACAAATGAGCAAAGATTCGAATAGAATGCTTGAAATAAAAAATGAAGCATCTGTTTATTTTCCGAACTTTCCGGAGTAAGAAGTTAAGTTGTTACGATAGATATTATTTTTTTTAGCAAAGAAGAGAAGGTGTTTTTATGAGACGTTGTTTTTGCATGATATTTTTGACATTAGCTTTTTTTGTATCTTCATGTAAGAAGCAAGAAAAAGTTTTGACAGTATTGTCTGATGATATTTTTATGCTTGATGTGGCTATGTTGTTTCAGGAAAAAAATCCGGATTTTACTGTTCAGGTAACTTTAACAGAAAAAAATAAGTCCGGTATTTTTTCCGGTATAAAGAAAAGTGAAGCTTCACGTTACGATTTGATTGCCGGAGAATATTTTCCGGATGAACCGTTGAGTTCTTCTCGTTTCTCAAAGATTGAGTTGGCTGATAACCCGGACTTTTTCTCTTTTGAGAAAGATTTTCATCAGAAGACAAAAGAAGTCGCAGTTATGTATTCTTATGATTTTCCGGTGATTGTCGGGATAAAAGAAAAAGATATTTTGAATGATTTCATAACAATGGATGAATTTCAAAAAATAACTTTGGAGGAATCTAAAGTTGAAAACAGAGAAGAGGAATTTGCTTTTATTCCGCAAATGACCGCTTTCCCGGAAATGGAATTTTATTTTATGGGACAGAATCTATATTCTCAAAATAACGGAAAGCTAAGTTTTTCAATAGATGGTGTGAATGCACAGTTCCAACGTTATCATTTTTTTAATCAAACTATTGCAG
>JAXJQT010000544.1:0-2426 GCA_036311025.1 Spirochaetota bacterium | reverse complement strand
TAAAAAGAAATCCGGCAGAAAAAAGGTCGATTCTAATAAAAATAAAAAGTTCCCTTCTGCTTCATCCAAAACAACTTCGTCATTAAAAAAGAAGAATAAAAAATAGAAAGGTTTAGAAAAATGGAAGAAATATTAAAATCATGCGTAGGTCATTGCATATTTGCTTTTTTAATCGGTTTACTTGTGGGATTAATCTTTCTTTCCATTTCAAAAATACGCAATGCCCTTGCTAAGCGAGAATTAAAACAACAAATCAAAGAATTAAAAAATCAAATAGCCGAATTACATAAAATAATTGTAGATGCCGGTGTTTCCCATTCGTCACAAGTTAATGAATTAAAAGAAAAGAATGATAACATGGAAAAAACAATAAACGCATTAAACAGAAAACCAAACCGCAATGAGTTAAAAACGCTTTATCTATACGATAAAGCTGTTCATATAATGTACGGCAAAGTACCCGGCTTTTCTGTTATGTGGGAAGATACATTAAAAGAGGCTCAAAAAGAGATGGAAAAAATTGAATCCGGAAAGAAAAAACTTTTCGAAAAAATATTTCATCCGTCTCTTTTCAGTGCAAAATCTTTGGTTGAAAATGTTGATACAACAGATGTGAACGAGTCTGAAAAAAATGATTAATAAATCAGCAACTCATATCCACACCAAATTTTTCCAATAAACCTTCCAATTCTTCCATTGAAAAATATTCAATCTGAATTTTACCTTTTTGCGAGTTTCCGTTAATTGCAACTTTTGCTTGAAGCTTTGACGCCACTTTTTCCTCTGCAATTTTTATTTCTACATCTTGATGACGTTGTTCTTTCTTATTAGCACTTTTTTCTTTTTGTTTAGGCCATGTTTTAGAAGCCCTTTCGGCTTCACGCACTGACAAATTATTATCAATAATATATTTGGCAAACGGTATATGTTCATCTTTATCAGATACAGACAAAATAGTTCTTGCATGTCCCGGAGTCAAATCACCTTGTTTCAACCAATGTTGAATATCAGCCGCCAAATTCAGAAGACGCAAGGAATTTGTGATATACGCCCTACTTTTACCCAAACTTTCGGCAACTTGCTCATGCGTTTCACCGTATGTTTCAATCAAGCATTGATATGCAATAGCTTCTTCTACCGGATTCAAATCTTCACGATGAATATTCTCTGATACTGCCATTTCAAATTGTTGGCGTTTGGACAAATCCATAATACTTACCGGAACTTTTTCCAAATTCAACAATTTACACGCTCTGTAACGACGCTCTCCGGCAATTATTATATATTTATCACCATCTTTACTGACAACTATCGGATTAATTAGACCGTGTTTTTCTATAGACTGTGCCAATTCATTAAGCGGTTGTTCTTCAAACTCTTTTCGCGGCTGTCCGGGATTAGGAATAATACTTTCCAGCGGAAGATATGTAAAACCGGCTGAAATACTTTCCTCATTTTTATCAGCAGCCACACTTGGTACATTCATTTGAAACAAAGCATCTTCACCCTGTCCCAATTGTTCTAACCCTAACTTGCTAATTCCACTGCCTCCCAGTCCTCTATTTGTTGCCATTTAAAAACTCCTCTGCTAATTGTTCATAAGCTTTTGCACCGACACAAGTTTTTTCATGCATTATAACCGGAACCCCAAAAGACGGAGCTTCTGCCAAACGAATATTTCTCGGAATCATAGTCTTGTATACTTTATCACCAAAATGTGCGATTACATTCTTTACGACATCATCCGTAAGCAATGTTCGTTTATCAAGCATTGTAAGAATTACACCTTCAATAGACAATTTCGGATTAAGTCCTTGACGTACTTTGGTGATTGTACCAATCAACTGTGTCAATCCCTCAAGTGCAAAAAACTCAGTCTGAATAGGAATCAAAACCGTATCAGCTGCTACCAACGCATTCAAAGTCAAAATTCCCAATGACGGCGGTGTATCTATAAAAATATAATCATATTCATCTTTTATTTTAGTTAATTGCTCTTTCAGATAAAACGTCCCGTTTTCTACCTTTACCAGCTCAACTGTAGCACCTGATAAATTTATATGTCCGGGAATTACCGAACAATTCTCAATCTTTGACGAAACAATACATTCGTGAATATCAACTGCACCGACTAATGCTTCATAAATAGTATTTTTATCCTTTTCAATACCTAAACCCGAACTACAATTTCCTTGAGGGTCAAAGTCTACAATTAGAATTTTTTTATTTCGCATGGCAAGTGATACACTTAAATTTATAGATGTAGTAGTTTTACCTACACCGCCTTTTTGATTAGCGATTACAATTATTTTGCCCATAAAATAGTCTCCGATTTTTTAATGTTTTGGTATTTTTAAAACTTTTATTTTGTATAAAAATACATAAGTGAATTGCTCTCTATGATTGAGAAATCTTCAAAATTATCG
>JAXJQT010000543.1:0-7589 GCA_036311025.1 Spirochaetota bacterium | reverse complement strand
GCTACACCGACACACCACATTTGGAACGGATAACATGAATAATCCCCAGTCACGCAGCCCAACACCATCGGGATATAGTCGCTTTCGATATTGCCTTTGTTTTCCCAGACATCATCGTTTGATTCCATATTGCTTTTGGCTAAAAGGATGTCTTTGTTAATTTTTGTAGTGTCGAACAGCACAACATAGTTGCCGTCTTCGTCAGTTCGTACGGCAAGTCCGGTATATTCGGTACCGTTTGTTCCGACCGGTTGCAAATATGTATCTGTCGAAAGATTGGCAATTGTGATTTTACCGTTGCCGACATTGTTATTCGCATAAACGTAACACATATTTTCATCGGTAAACAATTCTGATTCTGATGTAATTTCGCCTGTTATCATTTTTGCTACTACATCACGTGGAGCAAGAACGACTTTTAGGTAATCAATGTCGTCACCACCACACCAACCGTCAGTAAATCCTTCTTTTACCAAAGTAGCTGTATAAACGCCGCTTGAACTGATAACTGCTTCAGCGGGGAACGGAACGAATGCTGTTTCTTCCCATTTTGCCCAAAGTTCTACGTTTGCATTTCTTTCGTCGCCGTAAATGTAATCGATACTGTAACCGGAACAATCTTCGTTTTCGTACCAACCGCAAAATTTATAACCGGCATAAGTAGGCTGATACAAATAAATGTAACTGTCATCCGCAGTAAAAACAGACGGATTGGAAGAATTATTTACGCCGCCGTTGAGATTGTAAGTGATTGTATAACCTGTTTCGGTATACGATTCTCCCTCTGCAAAAGCAAGTCCTCGCAAGTAAAAATCGTAATGACTTGAAGATGACACAGTAAGACCGTTTGCTTTTACTAAATCTAGATTTTCTTTTGTCAATGTGAAAGAACAGCTTTTGTATTCAGAGCCTTCGATATGTACATTTTTTGTGTAAATCTGTGTAGAACCGGCAGATAAAGAAATGCTGTCGTATTTCGGATCCGGTGAATCATTGTGAAAATAAACAGCGAAAGTTCCGCTGTTATTGAAAGATTCAAAATATGAGCTGTCAAAAATTTGCTTTGTTCGCAAAAATTTAGAACCGCTCCAAATTAAATTAGGAGTTTCAACCCATTTTGCATAATAAGTAGTGTTATCGGACATGTAATAGCCGTGTTTTATATCATCAGTGAAAATTGTATATGTTCGTACTACGTTAGAACATTCTGCGTCGGAACACCAGCCGTTAAATAAGTAGCCGGGACGAGTAGGAACCGGAATGTCATCTGTAAAAAATGAATAACGACCGCAAGAATAGTAACTTTCGGAATCAGATGAAATAGATTTGCTGTAAAAAACTTCGGAATTACCGTTTCCGTCATTCATTATAAAAGTAGCTTCATAACAGTCACTTGTGTCTTCCGGTTGAATCCATTCTACATCTACGATTATATCGATAGATTTGCTGTACGGAGTGATAGCAATGGAAACTCGTTGATACCCGGAATCATAATAAAGTTGCTTTTGTGTAGAACCGTCGGCAATCGGATTGTTTGCCGAATTATATGCAGTGATTGCAATGGTATAAAGTCCCTCTTTTGTAAGTCCGATTTTCACGGTATCGGAAAAAGTAGCCGTTCTTTCTGCGACAATATTTGAACCTAAACTTACCCAAACTTTGAAATATGATACTTCGTCGATTGTATAATAAGCTCCGCGACCTTGACTTCCGAAAGAAATAATAAATCCCATGTCAGATGATTTTTCCTCGAAAGTGACATCAGTGCTGTTATTATTATTGTCGGCAGAATAAGTCGTACAACCGGACAAAACTAAAATTGATAAAACAAATAAACTAAAAATTAAACGATAAAAATTTTTCATTATTAACCTCCTGAAAAACTAAAATATTGAGATTGTACTGAAAACTTTTATTATTGATTGTTGTGTGTGACTTTCTTTATTTGAATAAAAATTGATTTACCGAACGATTCGGTGTTTTGCCGACTTAAAATCGGCTTGTGATTAACCTCCCTTTTTGATTTTGATAAACTCTAGCATTGTTGGTCTCTGATATACGGCTAGACCAAAAAAAATTCTTGTAAAAAAAGATTAAGTACGTAGTCATAATACGTAATACGACTTATCTATGTATTGATAGCACAAGTTTTTAGTAGCGTAAATACAAAAAATATTTTTATCAGTATTATAGATACGTTTATAAGAAAAGTGATTCTCTGTAAATATTACAAAATGGAACAAATAGAATTAAGACAGCGACTTTCCGTAAACTTGAAAAAGCAACGCAAGAATAAGAATTGGTCACAGTTTGAATTGGCTGAAAAAGCGGATATTTCGGAACAGACGGTAAACAGTATCGAAAGCCACCGACTTTGGCCCAGCGACAAGACGTTGGTAAAAATTGCCGGTGCGTTGAAAATTGATATTTACAAATTGTTTTTGCCGGACGAAAACAGCATAGAAATAGATAATGAAAAAAAAGAAATTATTTGCAATTCAATCAGGGAAAATGTCAGAAAGTTGGTAGATCAGACGTTATCAGAATATTCTGATTTACAATAATGTGTACATTTATTTTATTACAGTTATATAAATATTTTTATTCTTATTTGGTGTAGATATTCCAATATTGATTCTCTTAAAATGCTTATGCTATAATATAAGTGATTATTTGCGGAGAAAGCTATATGAATCATACAGAAAAGGAAGATATAGATAAATACGTAGCAAATAGAGAATATATTGCTAATACGTATGTTATGCGATGTTTTTTTGTATCCATGTTTATTTATGGCATATGTTTTTTATTAAATGTATTGGATATTTTTATAGTTGATGACGGTATAATGCTGATGGGATTCATTCCGTCAATCATTATTTATCTGGTAATGTTGGTGATTACAAAGATATTTTCGCTTTCATCCTACAAAATGAAATATTTTATACTTTTTAGTATTATTTCGGTATTTACGCTTATAGGTGTATCGATTACATATCATGTGGTAATTCTTTCTATATTACCGATTTTGTACGCAATTCTTTATTCTTCCAAAAAAGTAATGTGGTATGTGTATTGTTTGACGGTAATAAGTACTATCATTATTGTGTATGGCGGATATCATTACGGATTGTGTGACGCAAATATGGCGTTACTTACAATTTCTAGATTATCAAATTATTTATCCGGCGGACATTTTACATTGACACAGGTTAATACTAATCCATTGATAACTCTTATGTTGTATTTTGTTGTTCCCAGATGTTTAGTTTATATTGCAGTCATGGTTGTCAGCAGCAGTATTTTTAAAATTCTTAAAGAAGGTTTAGAAAAAGCGGAAACAGTTATTCAAATGGAAGTATTCCAAAATGCACTAAAGAACAAAGTAGAAGAACAGACGGTAGAGTTGCGTGAACAGCAAAGTAAACTGAAAGAGGCTTATGTACAGACGGTTACGGCGTTAAGTGAAGCTGTTGATGCGAAGGACAGATATACAAGCGGTCATTCAAAAAGAGTGGCAGAATATTCGAAGTTGATAGCACAGAGAATGGGCAAAAGTGAAGCTGAACAGGAAATAATTTACCGAGCCGGATTGTTGCATGATGTCGGTAAAATCAGAATCCCGGTAGAGATTATTAATAAAGCCGGAAGACTGACAGATGAAGAATATGATTTGATAAAGATTCATCCGGTCACCGGATATCATATTTTGCGAAAGATTTCTGAACAAAATGATATGGCTATTGCCGCAAAATATCATCATGAACGTTATGACGGCAAAGGTTATCCGAATGGATTGGCAGGTGAGCATATTCCTGAAATGGCAAGAATACTGGCTGTAGCCGATTCATATGATGCGATGACAAGTAACAGAAGTTATCGTAATGGTTTGCCGCAAGATGTCGTAAGAAATGAAATTGAGAAAGGAAAAGGAACTCAGTTTGATTCAACCATTGCAGATATTATGATTCAAATGATTGATGAAGATAAAGAATACACATTAAGACAAATCGATAGAAATGATTATAAAATCTTAATTATCGGCGAGGATACGGAAGTTAATCAACAAATAAAAGACATTTTGCAAAAAGAAAGTATCTATGAAGTTATTATGCCGAATACCGTTGACGAGAAAAGTGTGTTTGAAAAGTTAGAAAGTCATTTTATCAATTTAATTATCGTGGATATTGATACGGATAAAGACAAATATTGGCAAATTCTTCAGGTAATCAAAGAGAAATATCAGACTCCGATAATCATTATGTCTGACAATAAAACTTTGAGAAACACGAAAGAATTTATTGACTTCGGAAGCAATGACTATTTTACAAAACCGTTCAGTCCGTTGATGTTAAAAGAAATTATCTATAATATGATGAAGAACAGCAAATAAAAGTTGCCGGAATATTCTGATTCCTTTGTTAAATACGTTGTAACCTTTTATTCATTGCAAGTTAAAAAGTTTTCGAGTATATTTTTTTCATGAAAACTACTCTTTGTATTGATAAAAAATATTGTTTTAAAGTTTCGCTGATTTATTTTGCCAGTGTGCTTTTTGCCAATATTATTGCATCGCTGATACCTGCGTCTATGCCTTTTCCGGCATTACATACCGAAGAAATGCGTGTATGGCGATCTATTGCCGATTCATGTAAAATTTTGAATTATTCCGTTATAATAAGTACATTTTTAATTCCTTCCGTACTTTGCCTGTGGTACTGTTTCTCTATTTTGCTTGCAAAGGATGACGAAACAATTGCAAAAAAAGTAGTAAATCTCCCGATAAGATTTTCACTATGGGGAATGTTGGGATGGATTTTAGGCATAATTTATCAGTTTTTTCTTTATCTATATACGATATTTTTTTTTAAAATTGACCTTTTTTATGCTTTGTTAAGCGGGACAGTCTTTTGTGTTCTTGAATCAATTCTTAGTTTTGTTGTTTCATATTTTGTGACAGAAACCGTAAATCGCGGTTTTGTTTTACCTCGATTGTTTCCGGACGGACACGTTTCAAAGATACCCGGAGTAAAAAAGTTTTCGCTTAATTTCTTGTTTCTTTTCTTTTTTATTACGGTATCCCTCTTCCCGATAATTTTTATTTTGTCTTCGTTCGTTTGGATTCAGATAAGTAACAATCTCCCGCTGAGTTGGGGAACAATCGGGATGGCGATTATTCTTTTTTGCAGTTCGATAGGACTTACAATTGTTTTTATGCGACTGTTCACGGTTCCGCTAAAAAAACTCACTATCGGAACGGAGCGAATCAAAGCGGGCGACTATTACGTAAGAGTAAAAAATATTTCTAATGATGAAATGGGAATATTAAGCGATACATTCAATGAAATGGCAGAATCTTTAAAAGAAAAAGAGTTTATACGTGACACTTTCGGGAAGGTTGTCGATCCGAATGTCAGAGATTATTTTTTAAAAGGTAATATTTCACTCGGCGGAGAAAATCGATTAGTTACGGTAATGTTTTGCGATATTCGCAGTTTTACGTCCATGTCAGAAAATATGGAACCGGCAAAAGTAGTCGCATTGTTGAATGATTATTTTACTCGGCTCGGAAAATGTATCACAAAAAATCACGGTGTAATCAACAAATACATAGGAGATGCCATTATGGCGATTTTCGGAGCACCGATAGAGTCTGCAAATCATGCATTGGATGCATACAATGCTGCTTTGGAAATGAGAAAATCACTTGTTTTATTGAATGAAGATTTTGCGTCCAAAGGTTTTCCGTCTGTCCGATTCGGAATCGGTTTGCATTCGGGAAGCGTCTTAGCTGGAAATATCGGAGCCGAAGACCGCATGGAATATACCGTAATCGGTGATACAGTAAATACTGCCAGTCGTATAGAAAGCCTTTGCAAAAATTATGATACGGATTTGTTGATTTCCGGAAGTTCGGCAGAACTATTAAAAGACACAGATATAAAACTGCAATTTGTAGATGAGGCAGCTGTACGCGGTAAAACTGAAAAAGTGAAATTGTACACATCCTAAATAGAAAATGCAGTTACTGTAGCTTCTTTTGTTTCCAATCGATTTCAGACAAAACCAATGCAAAGAAAATTAACATACATCCTACAATCATTTTCGCTGTCAAAATTTCCTTTAAAAAGATGATAGAGAAAATCACTCCGAAAACAGATTCGAATGATAACAACAATGATGTTGTTGATGCACGAAGGTATTTTTGACAAACATTTTGCAACAAAAAACAAAGCAGTGTACTGAACAAACCGAGATACAACATAGAAACGATTACATCAGCACGAAGCGTCTCTTGCAAGGGGAAGTGTCTGTCTGTAAAAGGTGCGAAAATCCAAGAAAACAATGCGGAGAATGCAAGTTGCAAAATTGTCAACAAAACCGGGTCTTGAGTCTGAGTGTATCGGGAAATAAAAATAATATGAACGGCAAAGAAAAAACCGCAAATGATAGTAAGAACATCGCCGCGATTCATAGAGAAGTCCCCTTGCAATGACAGCAACCCAATTCCGGCTAAAGCGATAATTGCAGCAAGCACACAGTTCCAAGATGGTTTTGATTTATGAAAAAACCAATTTAAAAACGGAACCATCATTACATAAGTCGTAGTAAGAAATGCGTTTTTTCCGGCAGTTGTAAATTGCAGTCCTACGGTTTGAAATGCATAAGCGGCAAACAAAAATATGCCCAAAATCATACCGTGAAAAAAAGTTGATTTGTCCAAGTGTTTAAACTTTGGCAAAAAAAGCAATGCTAATACAAAAGAAGCTATGGTAAATCGAAACGCCATCATATAAAGCGGCGGCACATAATCCAAAGAGTTTTTTACAACGACAAATGCAAATCCCCAAATTATCGTGACAAAAATTAATCCAAACGCACAAACAAAAGAACGAGTGTTTTCTCTCATAGTTTTTTAGTTCTCCGGGGAAATATGCTTTCTATGTGGAAACAGCAAATTGTCGGTAAGTTTCTTCGTCCATCAAGTCTTTATCAATATCCTCACTTGCTTCCAGTACAAAAAGCCAGCCGGAATTTTGCGGATCTTTATTTACCAGAGTACAATCATCTTGTAATTGTTGATTTACTTCTTTTATTTTTGCGTCAAACGGTACTTGAAAATAGTTTACGCTTTTTAATGATTCTACTTCCGCCAAAGGTTCTTCACTTTTTACAGCTTCGCCGCAATTTTTCAGAAAGTCAATATAAACTACCTCGCCCAGTTCTTTTATGGCAAAAGTTGAAAGCCCGATTTTGAAAATGCCGGGCTGAACTTGGTCTACCCATTGGTGCAATTTTGTAAAACGCATTATTCCCCCTTTATATCCAGCAAATACTGTATTGTCTTATAAATCCATTCTTTATTATCAAGATGGTCGATATCATAATCACTGAAGTTCATCCCGGAAAGAATACAGATTTTACCTTTACCGAAACCGGTTATAACGGCTGCGGAACGATTTTTATTTTTTGCCGGATCAAGTCGTCTGTTTTTTATACGTGTCGATTGCGATAGTTGTACCAATGAAATCGTATTGTAAGCTTGCATAGGATAAATCTCGCCGTAATTGGAAGACGCGATTAATTCT
>JAXJQT010000542.1:0-1258 GCA_036311025.1 Spirochaetota bacterium | reverse complement strand
AATATCGATACCATCAGCTAAAGAACCACAGTTACCTATGTATTTATACATCTTTCCTTCTGCAGACAAAAACATAGTTCCTATATTCTTATTAATTCGGATAGTTCTATTCAAAATATTTAGCCCTTTCAAAATATTTTCACAATCATTGAAAGTTGCAATACTAAAATCCAAATAAACATCTTTGTTATTTAACATCAAGTTATTTCTTTTCGCATTTTTTGCAAATGGACTTTTCAAGTCCGGCGAAAATGCTCCTAACAAAAAATCATCCACAACATAATTTAAATACTCTACAGAATATTTTTGTATTGGAAGATTTCTGTTTTCTATAGAAAACGAATTATTTTTTTTATTTATGAAAATAAATTTAGCACAAGAACTATTTGAAAAAAAATTTATAACTATTATCGAAATAATTAATATACTCAATAAAATCCCAGATAGAAATATACTATTTTTTATCATTGTATTTTTCATATTCATTTATAAAATCACCTATTCCGTCAACTATACCTGCAGCTAACTTATTTAAATAAGTATCATTTGTCAATTGATTTGCTTCTCGTTTATTAGATAAAAATCCAACTTCAACCAAAATTGCAGGCATAAAAGAATTTTTTACTACAAAATACACATTTTCTTTCACCCCTCTGTTCAATGTTTCGTTGCCAATTTTTTCATTCAACGCATTTTGTACTTTCATTGCAAAATTTTTTGACTCTTCATACAACTCTTCATTAATCATAGAATTCAAAATACTGCTAATATCCTTATCATTAGAAACTTTGCCTTTTTCAATTACGTTTCTTTTATATGAATCAACTATATACCAAGTTTCAAATCCATAAGCTTTTGTCGATCTTGAAGCATTGACATGAATAGAGACAAATATTGATGTTCCGTATTTGACCGAAACATTATTTGCAATCTCTGAGCGTTTATCAAGACTTAAAAAAACATCTTTATCACGAGTAAGAATTATTTTCTTCCCGGGAAATTTGTTCTTCAACATTTCGTTCACTTTTTTTGCGACTTTTAATGTCACATTCTTTTCAAGTAAATTTCCTCTGAAAGCACCTGCATCTTTTCCGCCATGTCCTGCATCTATTACGATTGCATTTATCAAAATTTTATCAGGCTTCATTTCATGCAAATAAATTTCACCGATATCTTTTACGTTTTCGCCATCTTTTTCCGTTGATTTTTCCGTATTACTATTCGTTACAACATTCTTTTCAGTATCCGAAGTTATATT
>JAXJQT010000541.1:0-6299 GCA_036311025.1 Spirochaetota bacterium | reverse complement strand
ACGCAGTCCTTCCTTGTCATAATTTGAATAAAGTCGCCCGGCAACCGCCAATGAAATCTTTCCCGTTTCCTCCGAAACTACTACTATTACAGCATCGGTTTCCTCTGCCAATCCCAAAGCCGCACGATGACGAGTTCCGAATCTCGGATCGATTGTGTTGTTGTTACTTATCGGTAAATAACATGCTGCCGCTGCGATTTGGTCATTTCTGATGATTACCGCACCGTCATGAAGTGCTGTCTTATCATAAAAAATTGTCATTAACAGTCGTGCCGAAATCTTAGAATTAATCTCTTCGCCGTCTTCGATATAGTTTTTTAATCCGACATTTCTTTCAAAAACAATCAATGCTCCCGTAGATAATAAATGGAAGTTTTCTACAGCCGTTAAGATTTGCTCCAAATCTTTAGGGTCTTTTTTTATAATCTTACTTGCCCACTCCGACTGTCCGATTTTTGTAAGTATACGTCGCAGCTCCGGCTGAAACAATACAAACAACGCCACCACCGCAGCATTTGCCAGCCTATCCAATATCCACGAAAATGTTTCAAGCTTTAGTATACGGGCAATAATATACAGCACCACAAAAACAAAAAGCCCCTGCAGAATTTGTACGGCTTTAGTCTGTGCACAAATTCTGTAAAGGCTATAAAATATAAATGTGATAACAAAAATATCAATGATTGCAGAAAAAATATTAGTAAATATTACCCATGGACTCAATGTCAACCAAATCATTTTTATGCTTCTACCGACGGATGTATAATATCTAAAATATTTCTAAGCAGTGAAATCTGCTCTACACTTTCCAATCTAACGATATTACAGTTGTTCAACACTGCAAGTGTATTTGTAATTACGCTGTTAATTTGCTGTTTTCTCATACTTCCTACAAGCGATGAATTCAAGAAGCTTTTTCTTGAAAACATTACAGATATAGGCATTTTCAAATGACGGAAATTACTTAATTGACGCATCATTAAGAAATTATCTTTGTCTTTTCTACCGAAACATATCGATGGATCTATAATAATTTTTTCTTTTGAAATACCGTTGCTTACTGCGAAGTTTGTATTAGCTTGAATATCACGTAAAATATCCGAAACCACTCCCAACGGTTGCGGCATACGACTTATACCGGGAGCATACATCAACAACATAGGCAAATTATGCTTTGCGATAAACTGAATAAACTCAAGGTTATAACGAATAGGAATTACATCACAAAACATTTCGGCACCGGCTTCAAGTGCGGCCTTTGCCACTCCGACTTTCGCCATATCCGTAGAAATCGCCACATGAGGAAAGTTCTTTTTTATCATATAAATTAAATGTGCAAATTCCTTGCATTCCTCACTGCTGGCAGCTTCCGGTTGAAGAATCCCGCCCGGATATCCTGCTAATACTTCTATAATATCAGCACCTGCATCACAATATCTTTCTACTTTATCTAAAATGCGTTTTTCGGTTACACCGGCTCTGTGACGTACTATAGCAGACAAATATGCCGTATGATTGAAATCGAAAACTTTGTTACCTATAACAAAATTTCCGCGTGCCTCATCCAAACAACGTTCCAACTCTTTACCGATTATTTCAAGTTCAAATTGCGGAGTTGCAAGTTTTTTTGCCAAAAACTCTAAGTTCTTACGAGATGCCGAAATCAACATACTTGTAGTTCTTACTGTATAAGAATACGCTTCCTGAGAAATCGCAGCCTCACCGCCGAGTTTGATGACTTCTTGCTTTATTCTATTTGCCTCTCGAGTATCTACCTGTTCCAATCGAACATGAAGAAAATCCATATTTGATGCCAAAACATCCAATGCTCTTTTGTCTGCATTTATGTTTATAAGTTCTCTGCGAATATCATATTGATTTTCTAATTTCAATATTCTTGCATTAAAATTCGCTCGTAATTCCACCATTCTTTCCGCCTTCCTGTATTAATAAAAGCACATTTATCATTCATTTTTCTTTATTTAATCTCGGGATTTAAAACATTTGACTTAAATAATGTCAAGGTAATTTATTTCAATTTAGTCTATAACTTGCAATTCCAACTCTAAATTTATACCGCTTTTCTCTTTTACCTTTTTTTGTACTTCATTAATTATCCGTCTTATATCAATGGCTTTGGCATTTTTCTTATTTATAATAAAATTTGCATGTTTATCATAAATCTCAGCCCCGCCCATTCGAAAGCCTTTCAGACCGGCATCATCTATCAATTTCCCCGCCGGAATTCCTACCGTATAGTCGTTTTTAAATACACAACCGGCACTCGGATATGCAAACTGACCTTTTTTTTCACGATCCGTATAATTTTTTTTGGTCAACTCACGCACAGTTTTCTTTGATGACGGCATAAGTGAGACTACCACATCTACAATGCAATACTCCGGATGTTCCATAAAAACACTGTGTTTGTATCCGTAATCCAAATCATTACCGGAAAGCACTTTATATTGCAAAGCCGCATCTACGATGCTTACTTCTTTTATAATCTGTGAAAATTCACCGCCGTAGCAACGAGCATTCATAAAAGCCGCTCCGCCGATTGTACCTGGCAATCCGCCGGCAAATTCCAATCCCGACAAACCGTGTTTCTGTGCAAACTTTACTGCATCTTTTATAGTCACGCCGGCTCCGAAACGTACCAACGCAGCAAGCTTCTCCTGTTCTTTCAACCGACATCCGCCGTAAGCGGCAATCGAACAATTTTCTCTGTGTTCAGATGAGCAACCGCCGTTTTTTGTTAATGTACAAGCCGGCGGAAGTATCTGTGCCGGTCTTTCTATTTCTATTTTATTCCAATGCAATGTCGAAATTATCATACGATTTATAATTCCGTCACCAAACAATACATTTGCACCGCCGCCCAGAAGCATAGGTTTTACCCCATTCTTCAAACAAAAACTAATCGCTTCAAGGTATTCACTGTGGTCTTTAGGTTCACAAAAATATTTAGCTTCCCCGCCTATTTTAAAAGTAGTCCATTTTGCCAGTTTCACATTCTCTTTTATCTTCATTTCATGATCCTTGCATTCTTTTTAATTTTTCCAGTTCTTCCATTGTAATATGCTCTATGCGTTCCAATGTATGCTCTGAACAACCTTGTTTTTGGAACAAATCCAAAACCGAATTTATAATATAAAGTTCCATCTCGATCGAACTGAGTATCAATTTTCTCATCTTAAAAATCAAAGACTCTACGTATTCTTTTGCTTCTTCCAACACTATAGAATCAAAATCTTCGTCAGACACAAGATTTTCCCACAGCATTGCTTGTGCTACACGCTCGTCATTTTGAGATTTTTCTTCATCTTTTTCATTATCACTTTCATTCTTGAAAGTAATCGTCTCTCTGCGTTTCTTCAAAAAGTTTTTATACTCTTTGACAAATGGCTCATCACCGGACTTACGAGGTTCCACTTTTGCCTGTAATTTTTCAGTTTCTTCAGGTGTACATGCTCCAGAATCTTTTTGATTCGGTCTTCCAGTGATTTTTCCATAATATTCCTTTCGTTTTGTTCTCAAGTATCGGAAAAGATTACCATTAATATTAAAATCTTCAACAATCAATTTACAAATAATGTTTTTTTATCCATACAAAAGAATCTCAAAAAAAATCTAAAACTATATGATATTATTCCTTAATTTCACAAAATAGAAAAGGAGATTGCATGAACATAAAAACAACTCAAATCTCAAAATCAACAAAACTGTTTCGTTTCGGTACGCCGTTTAAAACCGACGCCGTAATTATTGATACCGACAAATGTTTATTTAACCAAGTTGATACATTGCCGCTGTTCAAATGCGAAAAAGAATCAGACTGTTACCGACTGACATACACAATGGACAAAAAACAATGTATCTTCGGACTCGGACAGTCTTTAGGCGGAATAAACAAACGCAGCCACAATTACAGAATGTGGAATTCCGACGATCCGTCACATACAGAAGAAAAAGATGCACTTTACGGTTCTCACCCGTTTTTCATTATCAGCAATGAAAGTGAAAAAATCGGAGTGTTTATTGATTTCCCTACAGAATTTCACATCGATGCCGGATTTACTAAATACGACATTTTATCGATAAAAATCCCGTCAGACAATTTTGATTTATACATTTTTTCCGCTGAAACCGAACCGGAAATCATACGTGAATATTTAAAGCTTACGGGTACACCGTATATGCCGCCGAAATGGGCGTTTGGTTTCCAACAAAGTCGTTGGAGTTATCCCGACGAAAAAACTGTTTGCGAGGTAGCCGACAAAATGACCGCAGCAGATATTCCGTGCGACGCTATTTACATCGATATAGACTACATGGATAACTACAAGGTTTTTACCGTAGATGAAAAAAAATTTGCTGATTTCAAAAAATTTACAGCCGAAATGAAAGAGCGAGGATTTCGTTTGATTCCGATTATAGATCCGGGCGTACGAGTAGAAAAAGATTATTCTGTTTATGAAGACGGCGTAAAAAATAACTACTTTTGCAAAGAAGCAGACGGAAAAACTGATTTTACCGCAGCTGTTTGGCCGGGGCTTGTACATTTTCCGGATTTTCTTAATGACAACGTTCGAACATGGTGGGGACAACTTTATCACTTTTTGTGGGATGCCGGCATTGACGGAATCTGGAACGATATGAATGAACCGGCAATTTTTTATACTCCGCGTAAGCTTGAAGCTGCAAAAAAGAAAATTGCAAAACGAACAATAAATAACAGCTGGGATTTTTTCGAGATTCGTGACAGCTTGGGAACTCTTGCCAATCGACGTGACGACTACGCAGAAATGTATCATCGTCCGGGCGACGGAAACGGCGACATCGTAAGTCATGAAAATCTTCACAATCTTTACGGTTTGAATATGACGCGTGCTACAGTCGATGAGTTCAAAAAAGATTTTCCGAACAAAAGAATTTTCTTGCTGACAAGAAGCAGTAATGCCGGAGCTCACAGAATGGCTGCAATATGGATGGGCGACAATCAAAGCTGGTGGAATCATCTTTTATTGCACGTTCAAATGCTTGTAAGTTTGAATATTTGCGGATTTTTCTATACCGGTGCCGACGTGTGCGGATTTTCAGGCAATGTTTCCAATGAACTTGCTCTGCGTTGGATGCAATTCGCAGTATTCAGTCCGTTATTTCGTAATCACGCCGCACTCGGAACTCGTAATCAGGAACCGTACAATTTTGATGAAAAAACTACAAATTGTATGCGACATTTTATCCGCACAAGATATAAACTGCTTCCTTATATATATACAGAATTTGTCAATGCGGTAAAAACGCTCACTCCGCTTTGTACTCCGACAGCTTTTTATGACAAATCAAACCAATCTTTGGAATGCCAAGATGAGTTTTATCTTGGTAGAAGCGTTTTAGTCGCACCGGTTTATCAACCGAACGCACAAGGACGCAATGTGTTCCTTGCCGGAAAACATCCGTATCTGTATGTAAGACTTTACAACAACGGGCTTGAAAACTTCGAAATTGTACCGGCAGGCAACTACTACGCTCAATACTCTACCGATGAAGTGGCATTCTTTGTAAAAGAAAATTGCGGAATCCCGACAGGAATCCTGGAAAAAGACGGAAAAACATTTAACACGGTAGAAATAATAGTTTTCGTATCCGGCGTAGCTACTGCAAGCTACTATGAGGATGACGGGGAAACAAACAACTATTTGCAAGACGACTTTTTCCAAATCGACTTTACCGTCAAAAAAGAGAACAACGGCACTTTCTGTATCCAAGCTGCAACCTCCGGAAACAGATTGCCTAAGGTAAAAGATTATAATTTTGTAATCGTTGATGAAAATGCCAATATCACAAGACAAACGTTCAGTTTATAATTTAAACGTTTGATACTAAAAAGGGGACATAAAACTTTTCGATAGAAAGTTTTTTGTCTCCTCATTTCTAACTTGCAGTTGCTCGGTATTTCCGATTAAGAAAGACCAAGTAAAGCATAGTCGAAATTCACCAACAGTCTAACGACATTTCATAAAGCAAAAAAGCGAGAATGAACTACCAAATGTTCCGGCGTTCTTTTCTCTTGGGGGGTGTAAGACGAACTTGTCCGCAAATAAAGCTCCAACCTTCAAAGATTTATAAAACAAAATCCCGAGAGGCAAAGAAAATCCACATAAATGTGTGTGAAGCACGCCTCTTTTGTCAATCCCAGGAAAAATATCAGTAAAATAATTGTTATTTTGTAGTCAAAATTGACACGTCCTTTGTTTAAAGCAAATAGAGAGATTTTTCTTTCTTATCTACTT
>JAXJQT010000540.1:0-2070 GCA_036311025.1 Spirochaetota bacterium | reverse complement strand
CTCTAATGCTTTGAACGAATTATTTGACTTGATTTCATTACTTTGATTATTCATAAAAACCTCTGTTATATTTTTTTTATTTTTTTGTATGTATTAGGTGGCAGAAAATAATAACGGTAGATTTTTTGACATTTTTTTTACTTTTAAAGAATTGTGTCTTCTTGAAAAAAGGGACTTCTTTTGTTTATATTGAGTAGATTTTGAAAGATTTATTAAGGATGATAAAATGACAACAGAAGAAGAAATAACAGCATTACGAGTGCAGGTTGCACAGGCTCAGCGAGCTTATTACGTAGATTCAAATCCGGTAATGAGTGATACGGAATTTGATTTATTATTTGATAAACTTTCAAAATTGGAAGCAGAGCATCCCGAATTTTACGATGCCAATTCACCGACGGTAAAGGTCGGCTCCGATATTGATAACGAACTACCGGAACGAGAGCATTCTGTACCGGTGTTGTCATTGGATAAATGTTACAGCGTAGAAGAAATGGTAGGCTGGATAAATCGAACTCAGGATAAAATTTCATCACAAATAGAATTGTCGATAGAACCGAAAATCGACGGTTCCGGAGTAGTTTTGTACTATGACCGTGGCGAGTTGCAATATGCACTTACTCGCGGAAACGGCTATATAGGAAATGACATCACGGCTAATGTTAAAACAATCAGAAATATTCCGCTGAAAATTGCGTATAAAGGAAAAGTTGCCGTTCGCGGTGAAATCTATATTGCAACAAAAGATTTTGAAGATTACAACAGAAAATACGGAGCAAACCAATATGCCAATGCTCGTAATCTTGCAAGCGGGTGTTCACGTAGATTGAAATCGAGTGAAGTAGCCGAATGTCCGTTGAGAATTTTTGTGTATGAATGTTTCCCGGAAAATCAAATTTTTTCCAGTCATCTTGAAAATATGATTTTTATGAAAGAAAACGGTTTGCCGGTAAATTCTTATTTCGGCTTTTTTACATCGCAAAATATTGACGAAGAACTGCGAGATAAAATTATTCTTTCTTTTCCCAATAATACAATAGGTACATTGCGAGACTCTGCTGATTATCTTTTAAAATTTTCACAAATCAGAAAAACGCTCGGTTATGACATTGACGGACTTGTAATCAAGATAAACGATATTGCGACACGTGAGAACTTGGGGATGACAGAACATCATCCACGCTGGGCGATTGCCTATAAATTTGACGCACCGACAGCTCAGACAGTGTTGCAAGGCGTAACTTTTCAAGTAGGGCGAGGCGGACGAATTACTCCTGTGGCATTGTTGGAACCGGTAGAATTAGCCGGTTCGGTAATCTCACGGGCAACGCTTCACAATGAAGATTACGTTCAAATGCTTGGAATAAATGTAGGCGATACGGTAAATATTTCTAAACGCGGCGATGTAATTCCGGCGGTCGAAGAAGTTGTCGAAAAAGGCGAAAATATAGAACCGTTACATTTCCCGGAAAAATGTCCGTCATGCGGGAGCCTTTTGGTAAAAGACGGAGCTCATCATTTTTGCAGAAATAACGAATGTCCGAAAAAAATGTTGGGACGACTTCAATATTTTGCGGGACGCGGGCAGATGAATATAGAATCCCTCGGGGATAAAACATTAGAGTTTTTATTTGAGCAAAGTTTTGTTCGTGAGATTTCGGATATTTATACATTTGACTTTTGGAGATTGATGGGAACTGATGGTTACGGCGAAAAAAAGATTCGTAATATTTTTCAATCAATCGAAGAATCTAAAAAAAATCCGTTCTCGGTAGTATTGGCGTCGTTGGGACTCAAAGATATCGGCGGTAAAGCAGCGGAAATCTTGGTTAATAATTTTCAGTCTGTAAATAAAATTATAGAAGCAGCACAAAAGAAAAATGTTCAAATATTTACCGATATCGACGGATTCGGTGAAACATTGGCACAATCGGTTATTGATTCTTTTAATGATGAAAAATTATTGAAGCAGATAGAAAAATTGAAAACCGCCGGATTAAAATTTGAAGCAGATGAAAAAAAAGATGACGCTGATATTAATTTGTTTCTTTCCGGTACACGCTGGGTAGT
>JAXJQT010000539.1:0-1554 GCA_036311025.1 Spirochaetota bacterium | reverse complement strand
GGATTCTATAACGTTTCTGTGGATGGTAATAAATGTGAAGTTACCGACAAAATTACAGGTGAAACTTATATTAATAATGATTATAGAATTGAAAAGATTTATGAAGACATAAAATCTCGTTATGATCGGTCTCAAGGTACGGAAATAAATTCTTGTGATTCTTTATATTTTTATTATTCTGAAATAATTGTAAAGTATGACACCGTTAATCACATACCTTTAACTATATCATATATTTATGAAGCTCCGGAAAACTTAGCAGTAGACGGATCTTTTTATTATCAGATAAAAGATTTTAAAATAACAGAATAATTTTTTAATAACAGTACAGACGTTGCCCGGCGTGACACAGTGGTGCAATACACTAACAAGGGACTTAAGTCCCTTGTTAGTTAGGAAAACAAAAGGAGCTTATTATATGAAACGAATGCTATCTTTATTCATTTTTCTTCTTTTAATAAGTTGTTATCCATCAGAACCACGCTTAGATGATAATGCTTACGAACTCGAACAATCATCCGCTGCGGTCGGAGATATTATAGATGTTATATGCAAAGGCGGTAATAGTTGCACTACAACAACATGGGGAATTTCGCATTCTATTTCCGGCATGTTTTCAGGTGTAAAAGTTGGCGATGGTTTGTATTCCGAATGGTCTATAGTAGTGATGTCCGGTGATTTCAGTGAAATAGCTACTCGCTTTACAGTTCCGCCAAAAGCCATTTCATCAAGCAGTCTTTTCGGGAAAAAATTACTTATAGAATATCCGGAAGTTTTAGAATTAGTGAAAAATGGCAATAAAGTTACCGTAACATCGGAAAAAGCTTTTTTTAATATTGATGTGTTCAGTAAAGAAAAAGCTAAATTATTGCTGGATGACGGATATCCGCTTATTTGGTTAAACGGAGATTCACCGGATACAAGAACTCGAAATGAAGAAAAAATGTCACCGCTAAAAAACAGCAGTTTTTATGATTTGGAAACTATTACGCCTTATAAAGTAACTTTTACCATTCCCGAATGGGCAAAAAACGGTAAAATCCATATTTTGAATGAAAACGGATATTTAATTTCTGAATACGATACAACACCATTAGCAGATGTAAAAATTGAAGCAGTCGATTTTGAACAAATATTGTCTGTAATAAATAACGAAGATAAAACTTTTATTCAAAGTAACTATCATGAAAAAGATGGCAATTATTGCCTGAATGAAAACGTTCCGACCGGTGAAGAGCTTGGAGACAACAGAAATGAAACGTATAAGAACATCAAGTGTATTTTACGTCAATCCGGTTATTACGATACTCACGTTCTCAATATAGAACCGGATCCGCTTGACGAAAATGCATTCTTTTCATCAAAAGAAGAATTGATAACAGAGTAATTTTTTAATGACAGCACAGACGTTGCTCGGCGTGACACTGTGCTGTTATTTATATGAACAAAAGGAGTTATTATGAAAAAAATTATTTTATGTTTATTAGAATTGCTATTCATTCTTATTTCTTGTGACACTAACTTGTGTAATGTATATGGTCCTGCCGGATATAT
>JAXJQT010000538.1:0-4388 GCA_036311025.1 Spirochaetota bacterium | reverse complement strand
GATAATAAATTTTTTATATGATAACCGGCCCCCAGTCCGAAAACGGCGATAATGGATTTTGCAATAAATTTTGTTCCGGCAGCTTCTTTTTCCGGGGCGAATCTGGAATGAACAGCTTTTCCGTTGATTGATAAAATTTCTTTTCCGTTTTTGGCTGTCTCTGTTTTTATGCAAAAATCTATTTGTTTTGCATTGTCAGAATTTAAATTTTTTTCTTGTTTTAAAAAAAAAGAGCCGCAGTCAGCAGCTCCTTTTTCTCCGTTAAGATTAGAATTCATTTTATTTATTGTCCTTGATTCATATTAAAGAAATCTTGAATTCGAATTGCATAATGGAAATTATCTACAACTTTATGTTTTTTCTTTTCTTCTCTGTAGAAATCTTGACGCAAAGCTGCAACTTTCATTGCATCAGAAGATTTTGCCAATTTTTCAATATCAGCTTCCATAGCTTCTGTATCGATTTCAGTTCTGCTTTCTACACATGCAACGACAACACCGTTTGCATATTTGTAAGGTTCCACAGGAGTTCCGACTTTACTGAAAAATAATTTAGTAATGAATTCCATGTCTTTGTTATCTGTGAAATCTAACATAGGAAGAATGTTGTCTGTAAGAAGCATTTCATTATCAGAAGAAGTCATTTGAATACCTTCTGCAGATGAAACCGTAGCCATATCTTCACCGGCAACGACTTTATCAAAAATAGCTTTAGCTTTTGTTTGACTGTCAAGTTCTGCAAGAGAACGATTTTCCATAACATAATTGTTTTTAGCTCTTGAAGCTACTGCGTCGTCTGCTACGTCTGCATTTTTAGTATCAAGAACTTTGATTATTGTATAACCGACATTTGGTTCTGCTGCAAGCTTGTTGCAAACTTTACCAAGTTCTGTTGTAGCAAGAACATCTGCGATTTCCTTATCGTAATCATCAGCAAAACGGAAAACAGAATCGTTTATAACATTGATAATTTTGTTTTCTTTTTTTAACTTTTCACCGATTGCATCAAACTGTGTCGGGTCTGTTGTCAATTCCATCAAAGTTTTTTCAGCATCTCTTTTAGCGTTTGCAGTATCGGCAAATACGATTTTTCCGACTTTATATTGGCGGTATTTTACACTGTTGTTTGCAACATATTCTGCAAGTTTTTCCTTTGAGATAGAGTTGAAAGGAATATCAGTGTATTTTACTTTTACTTTTGTATTGTTGATTCCGTAACTGAAAGCAACTTCGGAATATGAAACCGGTAAATGACCGAAATAGTCATACTCGTAGTTTTCAAGTAATAAGTCGTTTTTGATTTCTTCGGAATCGTTTAAATTGATTTTGTTGATTTCCGAACGCAATTTATCGTAATCAATTTTTCCGTCGGCACCTGTATAACGATTTTTTGCAATCAAACGCAATACGCTTTTATTTGACACGGTAATGTCCATTTTTTTTGCATTGTACATACCGATAACTTTTTGAATTTCGTCTTCATAAATATTTCTTACTTCTCGGTATTTTTCGTAACCGCCGAGATTCGGTATGTTCATGATGTACTCATAACGTCTGTTGAATGTGTCGTCATGACCGAATTGAATTTTATGACCTAAAACTTTTCCGATGTAGCTGTCCGGATTGTTATTTTCTCTGGACTGAGCCATTCGCTCGATTGAAATTGTACCGTCAGGATTTACTTCCTTGTGTTGAACAATTTCATTTACAAAGTTGATAATTCCGGGAATTACTCCTGCAGAAATAACGAATGTAATGATAATTAAACCGATTACCAGGTAAACAAAAAAGTTTTTGTTTACTTTAACATCTTTTTTATCATTGGTTTTTTCAGTATTTTTCATCTCTTCCATAATGATGTATTCCTTTACAGTTATTTTAATTCATTCTTTTTTTAAAGATAGCTTTGCTTTGTACCATGATACTTTTGCTTTGTCAAACAGATAGCTGTATTTCAGTAAGCTACTGCACTTATATAGCTTTCTACCTTTGAAGAATCTTTTGTTACCTCATCGGATGTCGCATATTTTAACGGTTCTACGTTGTGTGTATTTCCCAAAAGCTCATTTAGACGCAACAAAGATACGAGTCCTCCGGTTCCGTCGGCACTGATTTGTTCCATTGCAAGTTGTTGAGACAGATTTTCGGCATTATTTTCTCGCAACAATTTTATAAACATTTTGTCGCGTTCAATAGTTTTTTCCAAAGGAAATTCGCAGTTTAAATTTGTCGGTACTACAATTAAGAATTTTTTATCGGAAGCTGCCATGAGTGCATTTACGGCTTTTGACAAAAGAATAGTGTAGCGAGTATTGGCTCGTCCTACGATAACAGGTAAAATTTTAAAATTACCGGATAGTGTTTTTAATAAATACGGCAATTGTAATTCGGCTGAATATTCTTTTTCGTGATAAGTTTGACCGTCGATAAAATCTTCTGAAAAATTACGTAAGAATTCATTTGCTTCTGTATCTATTTCAACATTACCAAGCGGCGTTTCGAAACTTTTGCTGCTTATCAATCCTAAGCCTCGAAAATCTTGGCGATGTAACGGCATCATTATGATAACTGTGTCGTATTGTTCTCCGGCTACAAGAGAATAAGATGTAGCGTAAATATTGCCCGCAAGTGTGTAGTTTGCGTCAGGAGCTATGATGGCAAAAGGTTTGCCTTTTTTCTTGACATCGACATTTTGTAATGAATTTTCAATAAACTCTTCCAGTCGGTCTTTTTCTTTGTAATAAAATGTTCCCGCCATCGTCATCGGACGACATTCAGGTATAACCTTTTCTTTTATAGTTTTGCTTTTCATAATTTTATAATTCCTCCCTGTTTATAACGTTTATATAACATTGAAAAAAATATCTGTCAAAAACAGTCAATAATATTTTGAGCTATCGAAAATAGGTTTGTTTCTTGAAAAAAGTATGGAAATATACTATAAAGCGTACCAATTTTCGAAAATATTAGTTTTTCGAAGAATATACTCAATATTTTTTAATTTGGAGTTTTATTATGGAAAAAATTAAAGTAGGTGTTCTCGGTGCTACGGGAATGGTAGGTCAGCGATATATTAAACTTTTGGAAAATCATCCGTGGTTTGAGGTGACTTATGTTGCAGCATCTCCTCGTTCTGCCGGAAAAAAATATAAAGACGCAGTTTCAAGCCGTTGGTTAATCGGAAGTGATATTCCTGCCGGTGTAGCGGATTTGATAGTTGAAGACGCAAATGATGAGAAAAAAGCTGTTGGCAAATGTAAGTTCGTTTTCAGTGCATTGGAAATGGGAAAAGATGAGATTAAAGCTTTGGAAGCTGCTTATGCGGCACAAGGAATTCCGGTTGTATCAAATGCAAGTGCAAATCGTTGGACAGAAGATGTTCCGATGCTTATTCCGGAAATCAATTTCAGTCACCTTGATGTAATTGCCGACCAGAAAAAGCATAACGGTTGGGACAAAGGTTTTATCGCCGTAAAACCTAACTGTTCATTACAAACATATATGATGCCGATTTTTGCATTGCAACAAGCAGGTTATCCTATTAAAAGAATGATTGTAACTACTTTGCAAGCTACAAGCGGTGCTGGGTATCCGGGTGTTGCAAGTTTTGATATGATAGACAATATCGTTCCGTACATCGGCGGCGAAGAAGAAAAAACAGAAAAGGAATGTTTAAAGATTTTAGGTTCCGTAAAAGACGGTAAAATTGAAAATGCAGCAGGTCCGATTGTTTCTTCTACTTGTACGCGTGTTCCGGTTATTGACGGACATACAGCGTGTGTTAGCTTGGAATTTGATTTACCGGATGATAAAAAACCTTCATTGGAAGAAATCGAAAAAGTTTGGACAGCTTTTACTTCATTACCTCAAGAACTTGAATTGCCTAGTGCACCGGTTCATCCGATTGTTGTACGTCATGAAGAAAATCGTCCTCAGCCTCGCCGTGACCGTGAGACAGAAAAAGGCATGGCTTGTGTAATCGGCAGACTTCGTCCATGTAATGTGTTTGACGTAAAATTCGTAGCATTAAGCCACAACACAAAACGCGGTGCCGCAATGGGCGGAATTCTTAATGCAGAGCTTTTAAAAGCTAAAGGTTTCTTTGATAATCTGTAAGATTTGAATTGTAGAATTTCTATAAAGCAAAATGCACCTTTAAAATCGGACAAATAAAGTTCAATTTTAGGAGGTGCATTTTTTTATTTTTATACATGATAATGATAAAAAAACAAAAAGTTTCTTGCTTTCTTACAGCTTTTCTATTTCATCTGGTGACAGGCCGGTACATTCTGCAACAATATCAATAGAGATGTTTCTTTGCATCATACTTTTCGCAGTTTCAATGGCTTTTTTATGTTCGCCTTGCGACAGTCCGATAGAAATGCCTTC
>JAXJQT010000537.1:0-1351 GCA_036311025.1 Spirochaetota bacterium | reverse complement strand
TGACAGCCCTGCTGTCTGCAAAAAAACAATATTTCCATATACTATAAACAAGTTTTTTTCTTTTTTATTGCACATTTGGTGAAAAAAGTTGAAGTTTTTTGATTTTAAGCTGTGAAATGCCATTTAAACGACGTTTCAGACCGTATAGTTCGGCATTGTTTTACCGGTAAAAATGGGGAAAATGGAGATAAAAAAGGAGACATAAAACTTTCTTAGTCGGAAGTTTTATGTTTCCTAATTTCTAACTTCTAATTGTTGGATTTGTTCGGTATTTCTTATCGGAAATATCGAAATAGAGACACGGTGAATGTACTATGTGCATTCACCGTAGCTTACTAACCGTCTCAGGGAACGATAAATTACTATTTGTAAGAGTTTTAAACAACTAAACACCGGTCAGTGAGCCTGTCGAACTGCCGGCAATTCATATGGTGCTTCTATTTCTTTATTTTTCAATTTTCCGTTTTCATTGTCTTTTCGACAAACTCATTTCCTGGCTACCTGCTTATTCCTGGACCTTCCAGCACCGAAATTCCTTGTCCTTTCTTTTTTACTTCAATTCGTAACGGAAATTCATCTTTTAATGTCTCAACATGAGTAATGATTCCGAGCATTTTCCCGCTTTCTTGCTGTTGTGTTTGCAGCATATTGATAGTGCTTGCCAAAGCTTGAGCGTCCAAGGTCCCAAAACCTTCGTCTAAAAATAACGTGTCTATTTTTATTTTGCGACTCGCCATTGAAGACAGTCCCAAAGCCAACGACAGACTTACTAAAAATTTTTCTCCGCCCGAAAGATTGCTTACACTACGCTTTTCATTTCCCAAATCATGATCTATCAGATAGAGACTTAGGTCTTCTTTAGAATCGGTAATCAACTGATAACGCTGTGTAATTCGTCGCAAATGGAGATTTGCCTCGACAATTAATTGTTTCAATGTGATACTCTGTACGAACTTTGCAAATGTTTCTCCGTCTGCAGTTCCCATCAGTTGCTTCATTTTTCCCCATTTTTCACAACTCTTTTTTTGTTCATCCAATGCCTTACGCTTTTCACCGAAAGTTTTCATGTTATCAATATGGGACATCAGCTTATAATTCAGTTCGGAAATCCCGGAATTAATATTTTGCATATTTGTTTCACACTCGGTAAACTCTTTATCCAATTGCTCAATGTTTTTATCTGTCAATGCACGATTTTTTTCGTCTTCAAAATTTTTCTTACATATCCTTAATGCTTCTTGAGTTTTATCGAAACGACTTTTTATTTCATTCTCTTTAGCTTCCAATGCCTCACGGTCAATCTTCGCCGCCGTCTCAACAGCCATTTCATCATCAAAACCATACTCTTTGT
>JAXJQT010000536.1:0-2750 GCA_036311025.1 Spirochaetota bacterium | reverse complement strand
TTCCGTGTACTATTGTACCGTCAAGCCCGGCTTCTTTTGCATAATCAGGTACAGTATGAATCTGATTAAAATCTCCGGATGCACCGGCATATTTTATTAATTGAAGCTGAGTTATAGGACCTTTAGTCAAAGAAGGCAATTCATAATCTACGTCAATTTCATCCCAACTAATCATGCATTTTCTCCTTTTGGTACAACAATTGTCATTTTTGCCACAAGCACTTCTTCACCGTTTCTGCTATAAACAGATTTAAAAGTAACCATATCCATTGCTGAAGATGCACGCATTGAATCTACTTTTACCTTTCCGGTAATAACATCTCCCGGATAAATAGGTGAAAAATATTCATACTCTTCTTTTGCATGCAAAAGTTTCTTTATATCAATACCGATTTCCGTCATTCTGTTCCAAATTTCAGGATATCCCCAAAAGTTCATCAATGTAGGAAATGTTAATGAAGCCGGTGTGTCTTTGTATCCTGCTTTTACGGCTTCTTCTTTATTCAAAAAGATAGGATTATCATCTCCGATAGCCAAACAAAGTTCTTTTATCTTAGAACGATCTACTTCAAAAACAAATTCAGGAAACTCTTTTCCCAAATAAGACATATCAAGCATTATATTCTCCTTAATTAGCGTAACATCATACCGCCGTCAACAACAAGAACTTGTCCTGTAATATAACGTGATGCATCACTTGCAAAAAAAGCTACGGCATCTGCAATTTCTTCCGGTACACCGGCTCTGCACATAGGAATTCTAGACATAAACTCATCACGTGCTTTATCAGCTACCGCACGAGTCATATCAGTATCAATAAATCCTGGAGCTACAGCATTAACTGTTACGTTTCTTTTTGCCAATTCTACAGCCATAGATTTTGTCAAACCGATAATACCGGCTTTTGATGCAGCATAATTTGCCTGACCTACATTTCCTTGAAGACCTACGATAGATGACATATTTACGATTTTTCCGTAACGTGCTTTCATCATCATCATAGAAGCTTCCTTAGAAACTAAGAATGTACTGCGAAGATTTACTGTAAGTACACGGTCAAAATCTTCTGCACTCATTCTCATTGAAAGTCCGTCTTTTGTAATACCTGCATTATTAACACAAATATCAAGCTTTCCGAATTTTTCTTCAATCAATTTGAACAATGCTTTTACAGTTTCTTCTTGTGAAATATCGCCGTAAAAAGACTCTACTTGCACATTATATTTTTCTTTAAGTTCTGCAGCAACACTTTCAATTGCATTACTTGTTGCCGTAATTATCAAAGAAGCTCCGCCGGCTGCTAATTTGTCGGCAATAGCTCTTCCGAGCCCTCTTGTAGCTCCGGTTACTAACGCAACTTTTCCATTAAAATCCATCTTTATCTCCTATTTATTTTATTATGCTTTATACTTTTTCATTAAAATAACAGCATTATGACCGCCAAATCCGAAAGAGTTACTCATTGCATAATTAACTTCTTTTTCTTTTTTCACATTCGGTACATAATCCAAATCAAAACCTTCATCCGGTTCATCTAAGTTGATTGTCGGAGGAATTACATCGTTTTGCAACGCTTTTACAAGTACTACTGCCTCTATCGCACCGGCACCGCCCAATAAGTGACCTGTCATTGATTTTGTAGAACTTACACTTACTTTATTTGCAGCTTCACCAAAAACTGTTTTGATTGCTTTTGTTTCCATTGCATCATTTAAACCCGTAGATGTTCCGTGAGCATTAATATAATCAATTTGATCAGGAGTAATACCAGCCATATCAATTGCATCTTTAATCGCACGTACTGCACCTTCTGCACCCGGATCAGGAGAAGTCATGTGATATGCATCTTCAGTAAGTCCGTATCCGCAAACTTCAGCTAAAATATTTGCACCTCTGGCTTTTGCATGTTCCAATTCTTCCAAAACAAGAATCGCACCACCGTCTCCGGCTACAAATCCGTCTCTGTCTTTATCAAACGGGCGACTTGCTTTTTCCGGATCTTCGTTTCTTTTTGTAGACAACGCACGCATATTACCAAAACCGGCAAATGCACTCTCACAAATACCTGATTCACCGCCTCCGGCTACAATCATATCTGCACGTCCGGCACGAATTGCCAAAAATGCTTCACCGATTGCATTTGTACTTGAAGCACAAGCTGTCACATATGTACTGTTTACACCTTTAGCATTTAAAGCTTGAGCTACCCAACCGCCGGCTAGATTTGCGATTAGCTTAGGTATCAAGAACGGAGAAACTCTTCTGGGACCGCGTTCTTGCAAAATTTTAACTTGTTCTTGCAATGTTGAGATTCCGCCTACCCCGATTCCCATCATAACTCCCAAACGGAATGGGTCAGCTACAGGAGATTTCATATCTTCAAATCCAGGAAATGCTGTATGTTCTTCTGGATGTGCCATAGGAATACCGGCCGATTTTGCCGCTTCCACAGTTGCAGCAAATACTATCTGCTGAGAACGATCCATTTTATTAGCCATTTTAGAATCAATATTAAATGCAGCAAGATCAAAATCTTTTAACTCACCGCCAATTTTACAACGATAATCTTCTGTATTAAATGAAGTAACTTTTCCGATACCGGATTTTCCTTCCAACATTTTCTTCCAAGTAGATTCAATATCGTTTGCAAGTGGGTTTACTGTTCCCATTCCGGTAATTACAACTCTTCTTTCCATAGTTTTATAAAACCTCCGATTTTTTAACATGACCACATGGTCACTATTAAAGAC
>JAXJQT010000535.1:0-7211 GCA_036311025.1 Spirochaetota bacterium | reverse complement strand
CCTGATAAGTTCATATCTCACGGTTCCAGAAAAGCAATACTTGAAGAATTGGGATTTTCAGAAGAAGCTTTTTTGTGATTAATGTATCAGAAGTAAATTAACTTCTTCAAATTATGTGATTGAATTGACTTTTATTTAAATAATTGTTATTTATTGCCTCATTATTTTCTTATTCTCAAATAAGGGATGATATATTTTGGTATTAAAATAAATTTTTATATGAGTAGGATGGAAAATGGAACTGAAATTTGAAACAGAAAAAAAAGAAGATGCAAAAGTATTATTAACAATAACAGTAGCAAAGGATGAAATCCAAAAAAGTTACAAAAAAACTCTTGCTGATACACAAAAAAATATTGTTATGAATGGTTTTAGAAAGGGTAAAGTGCCTGTTTCTATCCTTGAAATGAGATTTAAAAAAGGAATGTTAGAACAAGTAGCTCACGACTTAGTTGATGAAGCTTACAGAGAAGTTTTTCCTAAATTGGAAGAAAAACCATTGGCTACATCTGAGCCTTCATTGGAAGAATTGGGCGATGTAGAATTGGACAAAGATTTTGTTTTCAAAATCGGTTATGAAACATTCCCTGAAATTAAATTCGGTGAATACAAAAATGTTGAAGTAGAAAAAGAAGAATATGTTGTTTCTGATGAAGATATAGAAACTGAAATCGGTAAATATTTGGCTGAATTCTCAACAATCGAAACAAAAGAAGGTGCTTTGGAAGACGGCGATATCGCTTGTGTAGAATACAAAGTGTTCGAAGGTGATAAAGAAGTTGAATCTAAGGACAAAGAATATGTTCACATCGGAAAAGAATACGACAAATACAAATTGAGCAAAGATTTGGTTGGTGTAAAAAACGGTGAAGAAAAAGAAATTACTAAAACTTTTGCAGAAGATGCATTGCCAAAAGTTATTGCAGGCAAGACTTTTACTATCAAAGCAAAAGTAACAGAAATCAAATATGAAAAGAAACCAGAATTAACAGATGATTTAGCAAAACAAATTGATAAGAATGTTACTTCTGCAGAAGAGTTCAAAAATAAACTTAAAGAAAACATGACTTCTTATGCTGATGATTTGACAAAGAACAAAGTTTATCAAAAAGTTATGGATAAAATCCTTGAGTCATTTGAAGGTGTTGTTCCTCAGTCAATGCTTAATGCAGAATTAAAATCATATTTTGACAATGTATTGCAAAGAGTCGGCGGAGATGAAAAAAGAGCTTTGGCTATGTTGAAACTTGATGGTTTTGACTCAAAAGAAGCATATCTTGACAGCATGAAAGACAAAGCTGAAAAGTCTATCAAAGAACTTTTAGTTATGCATGAAATTGTTAAGAAAGAAAACTTTGAAGTATCAGAAGATGATATGAAGAAATTCTTTGACACTTTTGCAAAAATGTACGGAACAACAGACGGTTCTGCATTGTATGAAAATTACAAAAAAAGCGGTCAACTCGGAATGTTTGAAGAAAGCGTTAAAGAAACTAAAGCTAGAGATTTTATTTGTGATTCTGCAAAGATTACAAAGACTACAAAAATGTCTATTGCTGATTTGGATAAATAATAATACGTATTTCCAGATATAAAATAAAAGAGGGGATTAATAGAGTTTTTCTTTTATCCCCTCTTTTAGAATTTATTGTTGAATGAATAAATTCTAAAAGTTTTAAAGTGAAAAGTGTTTGAATGAGAGGAGTTTTTCATGGTTATAACACCGTATATGGGACATGGGATTTTACCCCGAATTGTTGAAAAAACTAGTCGCGGGGAAGAAGTTTGGGATATTTATTCTCGTTTGATTAAAGATAACATTATTTTTATCGGCGGTGAGATTGATGATTTTGAAGCGGATACAGTAATGGCAACTTTATTGTTTATGGAAAGTCAGGATCCGGATAAAGATATATCATTGTATATAAATTCTCCCGGTGGTTCCGTGACTGCGGGTCTTGCTATTTATGATACTATTCAAACTATAAAACCGGATGTTTCTACTATTTGTATAGGTCAAGCTTCAAGTGCGGCAGCGTTGTTGTTGTCCAGCGGAACTAAAGGGAAGCGTTTTGCATTGCCTCATTCACGAATTATGTTACATCAGCCATGGGGCGGAGCCGGCGGACAGGCGACTGATATTTTAATTCAGGCAAATGAAATTAACAGAATGAAAAAAACTATCAATTCTATACTTGCAGAGAATACCGGAAAGCCGCTTGAGCAAATAGAAGCTGATACACAGCGAGATTTCTTTTTGTCTCCGAAAGAAGCATTAGAGTATGGTTTGATTGATAAAATTTTAACAAGAGATAATAAAAATGGCTAAATATAGACGTAGTGAAATTTGTTCGTTTTGCGGGCGAGAATTGGAAGAAGCCGGATTAAAATATTTTCCCGGTTATAATTCTAATATTTGTAGTGATTGTATTACAAACGGTTATGAACTCATGAAGCATGAGGCTAAAGCTATGAATAGTTTTTCTTTTGGGGAAGACGGTCTTGCAAAACCAAAAGAGATTAAAGAATTTTTGGATCAATATGTTGTAGGACAGGAAGAAGCTAAAAAGTATCTGTCAGTTGCTGTTTACAATCATTATAAACGTGTTCTTTATGGTAAGGATTTGTCCGATTCCAAAGAATTTAAAGATTTGGAAATTGAAAAATCAAATATTTTGATGATAGGAAGTACCGGTTCCGGGAAAACTCTTTTGGCTCGAACTTTGGCTAAAAAGCTCAATGTCCCGTTTGCAATTGCAGATGCTACAACTTTGACAGAAGCGGGATATGTCGGTGACGATGTTGAAAATATATTGTTAAAACTTATCCAAGCAGCTGATTTTGATATTGCTGCGGCGGAAAGAGGAATTATTTATATCGATGAAATTGATAAGATAGCGAAGAAATCTGAAAATATGTCTATTACAAGAGATGTTTCCGGAGAAGGTGTTCAGCAGGCATTATTGAAAATCATCGAGGGGACTGATGCGTCTGTTCCTCCTCAAGGCGGACGAAAACATCCGAATCAAGAGTTGTTACATATAAATACAAGCAATATACTTTTTATTTGCGGTGGTGCATTTGTAGGTCTGGAAAAAATTGTAGAATCCAGAGTGAATGTTTCGCCGATCGGTTTCGGGGCAGATGTTTCAAAGAAAAATCAAGATTTGGTTTCTTTGTATCACAATTTGATTCCTGAAGATTTGATGAAGTTCGGATTGATTCCGGAGTTACTCGGACGTTTGCCGATTGTTACGACATTAAATTCTTTGTCTGAAGAAGATTTAATCAGGGTAATTAAAGAACCGAAGAATTCTATATTACGCCAGTTTGAATGGGCTTTTTCTCTTGAAAATGTGAAGTTTGATTTTACAGATGATGCGATTGCTGCGATAGCCAGAAAAGCTATAGAGCGAAATACAGGTGCACGTGGTATCAGAGCTATCATGGAAAAAATAATGCTTGATACAATGTATGAAGTTCCTTCACAAGACAATATTGAAAAAATAATTGTTGATAGGGAAGTTATAGAAAAGGAAATTCCTGTAAAAATAATAACAAAGGATTCATAATAGGAACATAATGAAGATTAATAAGCTAGATAATACCACTTCTTTAAATATCGCTGAAAAATTACCGTTGATACCGTTGCGTGAAATAGTACCCTTTCCGTCTACAGTCAGAGAGTTTTTTGTAGGACGTAAAGAGTCTATTTCTGCGATAGAGTGTGCTGTTCAAAAATATGAACGAAAAATCCTAATTGTTGTTCAAAAAGTTGCAGATGATGATAATCCCGGTTTTGAAGATTTGTATGAAACCGGAGTCTTGGCGTCAATTTTAGATATAAAAGCTGAAGATTCTAAAAATCCCATTGAGATTAAGGTAAAAATAGAAGAAGCAATAACATTGACTTCGATGGAATTAGTTGACGGTGTACGATTAGCTAATTTTACTCCATGCGGACCGATAGCAATCGGTGATAAGCAGAAAATAGATATATTAAGAAGATTGATATTAAAGGATTTGCGTTCATATCTTGAGATGTCTCATAAAGACATTCAGCTTATTGATAAGATGCGTGATGCAGTTTCTGATATGGAGTTCTTCATTTTAGGTTTGTCGGTTTTGACCATAGATATAAAGAGTCTGATTGAGATTTTGGAGTCTAATTCATTCGATTCTTACTTTTCGAAGTTGGCAAATCTTATTTATCAAAACATAGAAAGTATAAATCTTGAAAAAAGAATTGAAATATCAGTTCATAAACGACTGAATAAAAGTCAGAAAGATTTTTTCTTAAATGAGCAAATAAAAGAAATACAGAAAGAATTAAGCAGTGAAGGGAAAGATCCGGAGTTATTGAATGCAACAGAATTTAATAAACGACTTACTGCTGCAGGAATGCCGGTACAGATTAAAGAACGGTTGCAAAAGGAACAGAAGCGGCTTGCTTCAATGCCGACAATGGCACAAGAATCTGTTATCTTAAAATCTTATATTGAGACTTTCTTTGAATTGCCGTGGACATTTTCTGATAATGACAATCATGATTTGGCAAAGGCCAAAGAGATTTTAGATTCTCAGCATTATTCGTTAAAGAAAGCAAAGAACAGAATATTAGAGTATCTTGCCGTACGACAGTTGAATCCTAAGACAAAGGGACCAATTTTATGTTTTGTCGGTCCTCCGGGAACGGGTAAGACGACATTGGCACATTCTGTTGCCGATGCGTTAGATCGAGAATTTATTCGAGTTTCCCTTGGTGGCGTGCGTGATGAGGCTGAGATTCGCGGGCATAGAAGAACTTATTTAGGAGCGTTGCCCGGAAAAATAATTCAATCAATGAAAAAAGTAAAAAATACAAATCCTGTTTTTTTACTTGATGAGATAGATAAAATGAGTTCGGATTTCAGAGGAGATCCGGCTGCGGCATTGTTGGAAGTTTTGGATCCGGAACAAAATTGTCAATTTGTAGACCATTTTATGGAAGTTCCGTATGATTTATCAAATGTAATGTTCTTGTGTACTGCGAATTCATTAAGCGGAATCCCGCATCCGTTGCTTGACCGTTTGGAGATTATCCAAATCAGCAGTTATATGGAAAAAGAAAAATTTCATATAGCAAAAGATTTTATAATTCCGAGAGAGAAAAAAGAAAACGGTGTTGATAATATAGAATTGGATTTTTCTTCGAAAGCAATAATTTCTATTATTCGTCATTATACAATGGAATCAGGTGTGCGTTCTTTACGTCGTCAGATTGCTTCTATTTGCAGAAAAGTAGCTAAAGGAATTGTGCTGGATAAAAATAGTGAAGATAATAAAGCTATAAAAATAACAAGCAAAAATTTAAAAAAATATCTTGGTAAAAAACGATATATTGAGCCGTCTCCGAATGATTTTCTGGATGTGGGTGTTTCTAACGGGCTGGCGTGGTCGGAATTGGGCGGTTCCATTTTACCTATCGAGATTGTACTTTATTCAGGTAAAGGTAATATTATTTTGACAGGTAAGCTTGGAGATGTGATGAAAGAATCTGCTCATACAGCATTTTCTTTTATAAAATCGACAGCCGAACTGTATCAGATAAAATTTAATGATTTCTATAAAGATTATGATTTACATATACATTTCCCGGAAGGGGCAACACCTAAAGACGGTCCGTCCGGTGGACTTGCGATAAGTTGCGGAATATTGTCAGCCTTGACAAAGGTTCCTATTCGTTCGACTATTGCTATGACTGGGGAGATAACTTTGACCGGTCGAGTGTTGGCGATAGGTGGTTTGAGAGAAAAAGTATTGGCGGCGTTGCGTCATGGAAAAAAGGAAGTTCTTATTCCTGAAGCAAATTTAAAAGATTTAGATGATTTGCCTAAAAATGTTCGAGATGCAATAACTTTTAAACCGGTAAAACGTGCGGAAGAAGCATTTCGTTTTGTTTTTGAGCAGGGCGTTTATGTCGATAACTAAAAGAGTTTTATTTTCACTGTAGGAGTGCCAGTAGGTATTTTAGTGTAATCTTTGCGATAAATGAAGATGTTATACCCGAGAGCATTCCTACAAAACAATCAGTGAAATAATGATATCCTTTGCTGATTCTGGCAACGGAAGCAAGTGTGCCGAGTATAAAAGTGCTTACTACAATGTAAGGCAGATTGTAAAACGGCGAAATTGAAGCGAATATTCTGGAAATATGTCCGGACGGAAAAGAGTATGGATCAATTTTTTGTCTTATTTTATCAATTTCGTCGGTATTACGTTTTCTTTTTATCGTGAACTTTAAAATGAAAACAATTGCAGTTGCATAAAAAAGTGAGCATATTGATTCTAATAAAAATATTTTTTTGTCACAGCAAACGAAGATAATGACTAAAAAAACGAGTATCGAAAAAACACTTCCTATATAAGAAAATAGCGAAATAAGAAAAGATAACTTAGGATTGATTGTTATAAGTTTTTTGCTGATACTCGTGTCTATAGCCTTAAAAACGTTCATATTATTTTTTGTTCATTTTGCTTATCTTAACGTACGCTATTGAATCTTTAGGAATAAAGATTGTACTGTTGAAAGATGTTTCGAGTAAAATTCCGTCTTTATAGATAGCCTGAAGATTTCCTATTACAGAACTATCCACGTTTCTGATTATTACGCTGATATTACATCCGATACAATTTTCTAAGAACGCAAAATATCCGATTGTATCTTTTTTTACCATGGAATCACTTTCTTGTGAGTTCTCACTTGTAATACTTGTTTCTTGAGTTTCATTTTCAATTTTTATTTCATCATCTTCAGCAAAAGTTAATGCTAAGCTTGATAGCATAATTGCAATTATTAAAAATCTTTTTTTTATAGAGAACAACATTTTAATCTCCTGATATTCCTTATCTAAAGGATAAATATAATTAAAAAACCAGAAATAAGTCATTAAATGAATTATTTCTGGTCTGTTTATTTTTAATTAACTTGGAAAAAATTAGTCTTCCATTTTAATTTCTGTAGGTTTGATTCCCCAAATGTCATCAGCATATTCTTGCATTGTTCTGTCAGTTGAGAAGAATCCCATTCTGGCAACATTGTAAATAGCCATTTTTGTCCATTTAGTTTGATCTTTATAAGCTTCAGATACAGCTTTTTGAGCTTCAACATAATAATCGAAGTCAGCAAACAGCAAGTATTCGTCTCTTTGCATTAAACTGTCAATTATTGG
>JAXJQT010000534.1:0-1333 GCA_036311025.1 Spirochaetota bacterium | reverse complement strand
GATTATGACGGAGAGTTAATTTGTACTTATCCGCAGTATCAAAACGGTTGGAGCGTGATTGCACAGCCGGACGGAACATTAAAAGATGTGAAAACAGGGAAGGAATATTCTTATCTGTTCTGGGAAGGCGTGTCTGATGTAGAATATAATTTGAGTAAAGGATATGTAGTAAAAGGCGAAGATACGGCAGAGTTTCTTCAGGCAAAGCTTGCAGAAATCGGACTGACACCGAGGGAGTACAACGAATTTATTGTTTATTGGCTACCGATGATGCAGAATAATCCGTACAACTTGATAACATTTCAAGGTGATGTGTACACAAACAGTGCGGTTTTGGATATCCAGCCGGAGCCGGACAGTGTTCTTCGTGTATTTATGGCGTATAAAGCATTGAAAAAGTCTATTGAAATTGAAGAACCGCAAATTACGCCGTTTGAACGAAAAGGTTTTGCCGCAGTAGAATGGGGCGGAACAGAAGTAAAGTAAATTGATTGTTTATATAGATAATTACTAAGGGACAGGTCTATATGTGCTTTTGGGATACAGGTCTGGGCTGTCAGTATGAGTCACAAAATTAAAAAAGGTTGTTTCCGATAAATAGAAGCAACCTTTTTTTGTAAGATTTATTTTTTATAACACTCGGCTAATTTTTTGAATGCAGGAAGTGAACGTTCAATCATTTCTGTAGTTACACAATATGCGATTCTGATATAACCTTCACATCCGAAGCTGTCAGACGGAACTAATAATAAGTCGAACTCTCTTGCTTTTTTACAAAATTCATTTGCGTCATCTTCGAGAGCTTTTACAAACAAGTAAAATGCTCCGTCCGGATAAACACATTCATAACCGTATTCGGTAAGCGATTTGTACAGTAAATCACGATTTGTTTTGTAAACACTCAAGTCTGAAGTTTTACCCAGATTTTCAATTACGATTTGTTGCATCATACTCGGAGCACATACAAATCCCAATGCACGTCCGGCACCGCAAACGGCAGCATAAATATCTTTATTGTGCTCCATTTTGTTGCAAACGACGATATAGCCGATACGTTCGCCCGGTAACGAAAGGGATTTACTGTATGAGTAGCAAACTAATGTATTATCGTAATAATTTGTAAGATAAGGAACGACCGTGTTGTCATCATACACAAGTTCACGATAAGGTTCGTCGGAAATAAGATAAATCGGCTCGCCCCGTTTTTCGGATTCTTCCTTTAAAATTGAACATAGCTTTTTAATTGTATCTTCCGAAAGTACTACACCTGTAGGATTGTTCGGTGTATTGATAAGTACGACTCTTGTCTTAGACGTAATCAGCTTTTCAAAAG